>JAUYMN010000026.1 GCA_030699455.1 Nanobdellota archaeon
TCATACTCCCCATTCTGAAAAGAATAAAACTATTCCAGAAAAAAAGATATCCTACCGACATGACAAAAATAAACAAAAGAAGAGTATGCTATGACACCATACCAATAAGATCATTAAAACATTTAGTAAAAATCATAGAAATATCCAAAGAAAATTTAAAGAGAATAAAATTACCACTATTAGTGATGCAAACAAAAAATGACAGAGTAATAAGCAACGATAGCGGCCCATATATAATGGAAAATACTAAATCCAAAAAGAAAAAACTAATAGAAATCCCTGAGTCATATCATGTGTTCATAATAGGCGAATACAGAAAAGAAGCAAACAAACACATACTTAACTTCATAAAAAATGAAAGTTTTGATTAATTCAAAAGGAAACAGAATTCTCTGGAAAGCTGGAGACATCCACACTGAAGATGGAACTATCAAAGAATCTGAGATAAAGAGTCCTTCAAAAAAAGTCTCAACACACAAAGGAAAAAGATTAATCAAATTTGATGCAAAATTTGCAGACATAATAAAAGACCTCAAAAGGGGACCGGCAGTAATAAATGCAAAAGATGCAGGAGCAATAATAGCTTACACAGGAATAAACTCTAAAAGCAAGATAGTAGACGCTGGCTCGGGTTCTGGATTCCTAGCATCATACCTATCAAACATAACATCAAACATAACAACGTATGAAAAAAATAAACTCCATTTTGACATAGCAAAATCAAATTTAAAACAGATAAACCCCAAAATAAAGATAAAAAACAAGGATATATCTGAAGGAATAGATGAAAAAAGTCTAGACCTAATAACATTAGATTTGCCAGATCCAGAAAACATACTAAAACATGCAGAAAAATCATTAAAATCTGGGGCATATTTAGTCTGCTACCTGCCAAATATAACGCAAGTACAATCTCTTGTAAAAAAATCAGAACCATATAATTTCATTCTGGAAAAAGTCTTAGAAACTATTGAAAGAGAATGGATAGTTCAAGATAAAATATGCCGTCCAGAACACAATATGCTGGGACATACAGCTTTTTTAGTTTTCTTTAGAAAATATTAATTACAATCCAAAATCCCAAACAACAACCCTTAAATACTACTAAAATAACCGTTAGATAACAAATAATGCTTATTCTATTTATTATCTAACAAATATAAGTAGTAAACCCTATTTAAAAGGGTTTCGGAGTAAATAAAATGAAAAATATAAGTAAGAAGTATGTAATAGATACTTCAGCAATAATAGAGAAGATACCATCTTCTAAAATAAAAAATAAAGAAATAACTTCAGGAGTAATCCTCATACCCCATGCTGTTCTAGCAGAGCTTGAAAATCAGGCAAATAGGGGAAAGGAAATAGGTCTTATTGGCCTGGAAGAAATACAAGAATTAAGAGAATTATGTAAAACAAAATTGTCATTAGAATTTGTAGGGGAAAGACCTTCTGATCATCAGATAAAACATGCAAAATCTGGAGAGATTGATGCATATATTAGGGGGTTGGCAGGTGAAAATCATGCTACCCTAATCACTGCAGATGTTGTTCAGGCAGAGTCAGCCAAAGCATTGGGGATTCCTGTAGACTTTATCAAGGTTGTAAAATATCAGGAAGAGTTGTCATTGCAAAAATACATTGACAGTACAACTATGTCTTTGCACATAAAGGAAGGAAATCCCATCCTTGCAAAAAAAGGCTCGCCAGGAAACTGGAAACTTGAAAAAGTAACTCAAAAAAATCTAAAGGGTGAAGAAGTGCAGGATTTTGCAAAAGAAATCATAGAAAAAACAAACTTAGATAGAGGTTCATACACAGAGATTTCTAGACGATGCACAACTGTGGTCCAATACAAAAATCTAAGAATTGTTATGGTTAAACCACCAGTATCAGATGGATGGGAAATTACAATAGTACATCCAATAAAAAAGCTAGATATAGACGAATACAATCTACCTAAAGATTTGGCAGAAAGAATTGAATACAAAGCAAGAGGTATTGTAATTTGCGGAGAAACAGGTTCTGGTAAAACAACTTTAGCGCAAGCTATTGCAGAGTGGTACGATAAAAACAATCGTATTGTAAAGACGGTAGAATCGCCAAGAGATCTTCAGCTACCGGATTCTGTGACACAATATTCTAAAAACTTCACAGAACCTGGAGAGATGCATGATATCTTATTCCTATCAAGACCGGATAACATCTTATTTGACGAGATGCGTTCAACCCCTGATTTCCAGTTATATACTGATTTAAGGCTTGCCGGATCCAACATGATAGGTGTGCTACATGCCTCACAGGCAATAGACGCAGTACAAAGATTCATTTCAAGATTAGACTTGGGAGTTCTCCCAAATGTTGTAGATACAATAATCTTTATGCAGTCTGGTAAGGTGGAAAAAGTTCTTACCTTGAAAATGCTTGTAAAAGTTCCTTCAGGAATGACTGAATCGGATTTGGCACGCCCAGTAATAGAAGTTCGCGACCATACCACAAATGACCTAGATTATGAAGTTTATAGTTATGGTGAACAGACTGTTGTTATTCCCGTAACACAAACTAAAACATCTGGAGCACTAAAATTAGCTGAAAGGGAGATAGAGAATTATTTCAGAAGAATCACCCATTCTGTAAAGGCAGAAGTAATCAGTCCAAACAAAGTTATAGTTTATGTCCCTGAAGAAAATATTGCAAAAATAATCGGACAGGCTGGAAAAAACATTGAAAAATGTGAAGAAGATTTAGGAATGTCAATTGACATTCGTGAATTAGTCGAAGAAAAACAGCAGATAAAGTTTCAGGTCAACGAAGATAAAAAAAATATAATCATCTGCACAGAGCCTGGAAAAACAATTGAAATTCACGCAAACAACAGGTTTATTGCATCTGCAATTTCTAGCAAAAAAGGAGAAGTAAGATTCAATAAAAAAAGTGCACAAGGAAGAGACATTCTTAAAGCACTAAATAAGAATGGCAAGCTTGAAGTAAAAGCTTAAAAGCTGCCATTATTTTTTCTTTTTAGGAGCCTGTAGCTCAGTTTGGATAGAGCGTTTCCCTCCTAAGGAAAAGGTCGTAGGTTCAAATCCTATCAGGCTCGCTTTTCTTTTCAATAAATTTTGCACTAATCGTACTTATCACCTGCACTAAAAAGTCTCTTTAAAGAAAAGTTTATTGTTATTACATGAAAAGATTTACAAAAAAAGAAATAAATAATATTAACAAATTAATTAAAAATGGAAAAAGTCTAAGACAAATAGGAAACATAATTCAAAGAAGTAAATCGACAATATATTATCACTACAAAAAAATAAATGGAAAGAAATTCAAAAGCATAAGTTTAGAAAATTTAACTGACTGTTTCCTTGGAGAATTTCTTGGGTTATTTGCAGGTGATGGAAATTATTTTTTTGATAAAAAAAGTTATGGGTATAATCTAAGATTCTTTTTTAACATCAATGAAAAAATATACGTAGAAGAATTATCACAGCATTTCCATAAAATGTTTAAGAAAAAACCAGGAACATATTTTTATCCTAAAAAAAGTATAATAATCTTAGGATATAAATCAAAAGCCTTACATAATTTATTAGTAAAAAATCTAAATTGGAAAGCTTCTCAAAAGAAAACTTACACTATTCACCTTAAAGAAAAATACAGATCAAAAGAGTTCAAAATTGGGTTTTTGAGAGGATCTATTGATAGTGATGGACATCTTTCTAAAAATAAAATATCTTTTGCCTCAACATCTAAAAAATTAATGAACAATATAGAGTCTTTCTTGATTGATTTAAATTTTAGAAACTATAAGAGATATAAATACGAAGATAAAAGGAAAAATAGAGTAAAAATACACCTCTTACAATTAAATAGACCTGAAAGAAAAAAATTTTTGAATTTAATAAAACCAAGAAATACAGTCCTATTAAAAAGAGAGAATAAGATTTAAAAAGAGGAGTATTAGAAACAAATTGTATGCGTTGGTAGTGTAGTAGTTAGCATCCGAGCCTTCCAAGCTTGGGACGCGGGTGCAAATCCCGCCCGGCGCATTTAAACTTCTTACAATCCAATAGTTAAAGTACAAATCCACAATTTTTCAAACCCCATTTTTCCTAAAATCAAAAGTATGTCATAAATCTGGATGTATAACATGATACAACATAGTTATTTATATTCTCAGAAGAGCATACTTTCATGCCAAAAATTCATCAGGAAAATTTATGCTCAAAATGCAAAGTTAATAGATGTAGTATAATATGCTCAAAATGTTTTGTTGAAGAGTCAAAGTTTTGGGTATCTGGACAGGACATTCCAGAGATATTCAAAGAGGAAATAGTAAATGGTCTCAATGTGATATTGGATCGCTCAAGATTTCTTAAAAAAACAGAGATAGAATGTATTTTCTGTTTCAATAAAAGTGAGGAAATATGCAAGGATTGCATGGTGCAAAAAGCAATGGAATTGCTAAAAAAATATCCATTCCAGGAAATAATCCCTACATATATGTTTTTTAGTGCAACAGAATAGATGCTGATTCCTACACGACAAACACAAGACATCACACAATCTTCTATTTAACACCCGAGGGAGCGTGATAAAAAATTATTTTAAAAAACATGCAAATACACACTATAAAAAAATCATCGCAGGCTAACATGCGAATATGACAACGATGTGTTGCCAAGAAACTCTCTTATACATCAAAATAACTGCACAAAAATTATTTCTTAATTTTTTCTAAAGATTCTCTTAATTTTTTCTCAGCTTCAGTCTCTGTCTGCTTAGTTTTGGTTCTGCCAGTACTAACTCTTGAATATTGGTTTACCTTGGTAATGGTGCTTTCAGGATGTTCATTTCCAAATCCAGCCCATGGGCTCTTTACTTTAACATTTTTTGCAGAGGCCTTATACTGGCTGTAAAAAAATAAAATTATTGCTGCAACAAGAATAACAAGAATACTCAAAACTATCAGAACATTGTATCCCGTATGCGTAGAACAATCTTCAGGACAATTTTTTTTGTTCTCGCCACGTAATTCATCACAAAAATTATTAGGGCATAATGGAAACTCATCATCCATGTCATTATAACCATCTCCATCAGTATCATACTTAGAAGGATCTGTTCCCTTTAGAACTTCAGCAGATAATGTCAATCCATCCCCATCCAAATCGGTCATGCTTATATCAATGCATGAAACAGGACATGGTCCGCCACAGTCTATTCCTTCCTCACCTTGATTTTCAACATTGTCGCTACATGTTGGACATCTCGGGCAATTCAGCCCTCCACAATCGCTCACTATTCCATCTTCCAGAACAACATTGATATCTTCTTCATCCAACTCCAAAACACCATCAGAACAGTCATTACAGGCACGGCATGACCCGCCACAGTCTATTCCATCTTCATCAATATCCTTGTACCTATTGCTGCAGGCTATTTCAGTTTGATTATAATCAGCAGTAGGGATATAACAATCCTCATCAACTAAACCGTCGCAATCATCATCTAGTAAATTCCCTGTTCCTTGAGAGCCACATTTTTCAACATCGGGAAATACTGCACCATCACATTCTCCAGACCAGAATCCCACTGAATTGCAGGATTCAACACCAAAGGCGCATATGCCAGTCTCATTTTGGGGACCGCATTTCCTTGTGTCTCCTATATCGCAATCACACCCTTCATCAACATCTCCATCACAGTCATTATCTTTATTGTCATCGCAAACTTCCTGTTCTGGCAATTTTTGACCAACACAAAAGCCCCAGTTTCCATCATTGCAAAACTGAACACCAAGATGGCATTCTCCCTCATCAAATTCACCACAGGATTTGGTATCACCCTCTTCACATACAGCAGCACTGGCAATGCTAGCCAAAACTAAAACAACAAAAACATACAAAAGATATTTTCCATTCATTTTTTAGGTTTTATTTTGCTGGCTGAACTAAAGACATAATCTATCTGCTCTTTTTTCCATCCTTTCTTCATCAAAAGGGATGTCACCTGTTCTCTTTTCATTCCTTTTGCCATAACTTTTACAACATAATCTCTTAAATTATTTTCATCAGCAACATTTGAAAACATCATCTTTTTATCGGTGTCACCCTTGTTGTGCAGTTTAAAATTCAGTCCGTTTTTCCCCCTAAATTTGAAAAACAGATATATAGCAGCAATAAGCAGAACACCTATCATAAGCACAAGTAATATTCCTGTCCAGTTTACCACCTTTGAACAATCTTCAGGACACGAGTACATATCTTCAAGAGGATACTTCACTCCATCAATCAAAAGTACATCACATTTATTATCTCCGCATATAGGAATAGTCTCCAGTCCCTGAGCTGTAACTCCTGCTGTAGGGAGTATAATGGTCTTTAGTGCAGATAGTGCAGAAGAAATGTCTCCATGTACAAAGTAAGAATAAGATTCGCTGTTTACAGATGTATACTTCTTATAAAACACTGCTGTCACACCTTCGTTTGTAAGGGCAAAATCGTCTTTGAAAGCCATGTCATTCTCTGGATCAGATACTATTGCCCTTGGGACTAATTCATACACATTGTAATTACTACCAGGGCCATTAATGGTCTTCTCAATAACTGTTCCCTCAATGATTGTGCCATCAAACAGCTCCACAGAAACATATCTTGCCCTTCCATTAACAACAAAATCGCTCTGGATATAATATGCATTCATAGCCTCTTCTTCATTGCCGGAAAATATTTCAGGAATTATATCTTTAGGTTCAGCAATTATGATGTCATTGACATCGCCTAAAACAGATATGGTATTTGGCAATTCAGCAACAATTGTATTTAGATTGTCAACTAAGCTTGAACCAAACTCTTCAGCTTCTGTTTTATTTGAGTAATTAAGTGTGTTTGCAAAAGCAAGATAGGTATCCAAATCATCAATAGCGTCATCAATTCTCTCGCCCCATCCTAAAAATGATATTATGTCTCCTGAATTATCCTGCAAATCCTCAAAATAACCAATATAAGCTTCTATAACTCCGGCCATATTAGTCCCATTAAAAACCATACCACCAGAGCCAATCATAACATCTGTAGAATTTCTTGGTCCTGGTTCAAAAGAAATATTAAGCTCATAAATTCCAGAGTTACTTGGTGCATATAAAAACAGTCCAGAAGTATCCATCTCAAGCACCATTCCTTCATCGAGAATTGAGCCGTCAATTTCTGTTATAGCTCCGTTGTCTAAATTAAGACCCATATAAAACTTATTTGTTGACTTTGTAGTTCCTCCGCCCTCAACCTTATAGAATAACTGTAGGTTTTGCAATGATAATATCCCTCGACTAAGGCTCCCAACACTCATAGGAATTGCACAGTCACCATTTCTTAATTCCAAACAGTCACCAACAACGCTGTTCATTTCAGCAAGAAATTCAGGATATGTGCCAACAAGACCTTCATCAAAATCAGCAGTACCGTCAAGAGTTCCGCTATATTCCCCGCCTTTTACTTTTATAAAAAAATCATCAGACGGATTTGCATCACATGTTATTTCTGGTGTGTTATTTGAAGAAGCACCATTACTACATGTATAGCCTGAGCTGACACCATCTCCCTCCATGCTTAACCTTGCTTGATAAGTAGCACCATTCCCATCTACATTATTATAAACACAAACAAGATGTTTTTCATTTGTAAAGGATGCATCAGCATTGATTTCACAGCTATAATATTTTTTAGTTGATGTGCCATCCAGCACAAACGAGCATCCCCCAACCGCAGCACCGACATCACAATTAGAAGTGCACCCAGGCGTAACCATCTTGAACACAGTTGCTTTCACATTCTCGCCATTATTATTATCTCCCATCTTAGCGTAAACTTTTATATCGCTTGCAACAGGCAGTATAATTTCTTCACACCAATATTGGCTGTCATCATTTGGCAATAACGCCTCAGAATCTTCCTTTGTCTCATCAAGACCTATAGGAAGAACAAAGTCATCTGAGTAACCATCCAGAACACCAAAGAACTGCCAATCAACAGTGCCATCGGCACCAAAATCCAAATAAGGTAATGTTGGTAATGGATTTCCAGATCCTGTAACATCCATGCTTAAACCGACAATCTCATCTTCAGGTGTATCTACAAGCAAATACAACACCTGACTTCCGGAACCATTAAATGCAAAAAATGCATTATCTGTCTGTCCTGTAACGTCTGCATCTTCATATTCTATACTATAATCTATGCCTTGATAATCCAGCAAATCAACAAGATATTTTGACCTGTTGACCCCTCTCAAGGCAACTTTTACATTTGTGTTTGCGGGCAATGCCCCTGTTACATTTATCTCAAGATCAACAACAATTTCCTCGCCAGGATTGAATATTCCTCCAACGTCATCAGTTTCATATATGCTGACCCATTCTGGACCATTTACATCAACAGCTGTAACAACAACTACAATTAACAGCAGAATTCCAACATATAAAACACCCTTATTTGATAATGTAGCCAAATTATCCCTCTTTTTTTACTATTATTCTTAAATGCCATTTAAAAGTATTTAAATGTTCTGATGAAAAATAATGACCCGTAAATTCCCAATAACTTCCAAAAACATCTAAAATTTTGAATGCAAAAGCTTTTTAATTCATAGTTTTGAGGATAAAAAATGATGCCGTTTTTAGAAAGCTATGGGCCTATAATCTTCAAAGTACAAGGAAAAATTAGGCCGGAAGATAGAATCCATATCCTGAATGAAACTCTAAGAATGTATTGGGCAGGAGAGCTGGAAAGAAGCATAGAATTGGAGATACCCAAAGACCATAGAGGTTACAAAGGAATAATCACCACAAATGGGGCAAGACAGCTCTGGAAAGGTTGGTGTGGCATAAGATTTAATGCAGACATAACCACAAAAGCCTTTGGAAAAGCAACTCTTGCAGTCCTTGTAAACATGCCGGGAGAACCAATGGCGTCCACATCTTATCGCTATCCTCATATTAATTAACGCACTAAAAACGCTCACAAAAAGCTTTTAATAGGCAGATTAAGAAAAACCAAACATGAAAGAAATTATAGAATCCATATTCAACAACCACACTAAAAAATTACTCATTCTACCAGTAGCATTAATCATAATATCTCTTGTGTTTATAATAAGCATACAAGCAACAACTGGGGAGATATTTCAGAAAGATGTATCATTAAGCGGTGGAACAACTATAACAGTATACTCAGAAAACCAAATAGACATCCCAAAACTTGAAAATGCTTTGAGGGAAAGTTTTGATGGAGTAATTGTAAGAGCACTATCAGAGTTTGGAACAGATAAGACCATAGGCGTTGTAATAGAAACACCAACCATTGATGAGAAACTATTAACAGAAAAGATACAGGAATCAACAGGAATAACATTATCAGAAGAAAATTCTTCAATCGAGGTTGTAGGCTCATCATTAGGAGATTCATTTTATCAGCAGATGAGGAAAGCATTGATTTTTGCATTTGTTTTTATGTCCATTGTTGTGTTAATAACATTTAGAAAAATAGTTCCATCTCTTTCAATAGTGCTTGTAGCACTGGGGGATTTATTAATTACCATCTCTATCTTGAATCTGGCAAATGTAAGAGTTTCTTCAGCAGGCATTGCAGCACTATTGTTGCTTATAGGTTACTCAATAGACACAGATGTATTGCTGACAACAAGGATACTAAAAAACAAAGAAGAGACCATAATGGAGGGATTGATAAGTTCCATGAAGACAGGTCTTACCATGACCATTACTACATTATCTGCATTAACTGTAGCATACTTTGTATCAACATCACTAGTGCTTAAGCAGATGTTTATAATTGTAATAATAGGTTTATTGGTAGATATAATACTTACATACATGCTAAATGCGCCAATGCTAATATTATACGCAAAAAAACACAGATAAGATGGCAAAAATATTCAGCCCACGGATATGGATTTTGATTATTTTCCTATTTCTATCACTGTTAGTTATAGACCCATCTCCATTAAATTCAGGTATTGAAGTAAAACAAGTTGATCCTAATCTTGCAGGTGGCATCGCAGGCATATCGCCCGGAGAAAAAATTCTTGAAATAAATAATGCAGAAATAAAGAGCCTTACAGATTTCAAAACAGAAATTGACAAGTTTGCAGCAACTCCGCAGGAAGTAACAATAAAAACATCAGAGGGAACATCAAAATATGAAATAACATCCTCAATAGGCTTCACAGTGGATAATGAAATGAGGATATTTGCATCAGACAACCTGAAAGAAGGCTCAACATTGCTGGAAATAAATGGGCAAAGTGTGGCAAGCCCTGAAGAATTTAACAAAATAATCTCAAAGCTGATAGAAAAGAAAAAAGTTGAAATTGTTACAGAAAAAAATTCTTATGCATTTCTTACAGCAGGTGATCCGGGCATAACAGCACAGCAGGCAAAAAAAAGCAACATTGAAAAGGGTCTAGAATTATCTGGTGGAACAAGGGTTCTATTAAGACCAGTATCAGACGAAGAGATAACACTTGAAACAATAAACAACATCGTAGACGTTATGAACAAACGCCTTAATATTTATGGTTTAGCAGACATCAAAATAAGACCTGCAAGAGATCTTGACGGAAGCAGATTTGTTCTGGTTGAAGTTGCAGGGGCAACAAGGGAAGAGGTAAGAGATTTGCTTTCAAAACAGGGTGTATTCGAAGCAAAAATTGGAGAAGACACTGTGTTTGAAGGAGGTAAGAGGGACATCCCATATGTGTGCAGGGATGATGGATCATGTGCAGGCATAGAATCATGTCAGCAGTTAGCACAAGAACAGTCACAGTGTACATTCAGGTTTGCAATAACATTGTCAGCAGCAGCAGCAAAAAAACACGCAGAAATAACAGATAAACTTGAAATAAATTTCTCATCTTCCGGAGACTATCTGTCAAAGCCGTTGGATTTATACCTTGATGGAAATTTAGTGGACAGCTTATTCATTTCCTCAAGCCTAAAGGGAGAAGAAACAACACAAATTGCGATATCAGGTCCAGGATATGGAACCACGGAACAAGATGCAGTGACAGATGCTCTGGCGAACATGAACAATTTGCAGACAATTTTAATTACCGGTTCATTGCCTGTTAAGCTAGAAATTGAAAAGATAGATACTATCAGCCCAATTATGGGAAAAGAATTCATAAAAAATGCCTTTACTGCTGGCATATCTGCAATACTTATAGTTGCATTAATGGTCTTCATAAGATATAGGCAATTCAAAATTGTTATTCCAATGATTATAACAAGCATATCAGAAATTGTCATCATTCTAGGCTTTGCAGCATTGGCAAGATGGAACCTTGACCTTGCAGCTATTGCAGGAATAATTGCCGCAGTCGGAACAGGGGTAGATGATCAGATAGTCATAACAGATGAGGTTCTAAAAAGAAGAGATATCAATCTCAACTGGAAGGAAAAAATAAAGAGGGCATTCTTCATAATATTCAGTGCATATGTCACAACAGTAGTTGCAATGTTCCCATTAATGTTTGCAGGTGCAGGTTTGATAAAGGGGTTTGCATTAACAACTATAACAGGCATAACAATTGGTGTGTTCATAACACGTCCGGCCTTTGCATCAATGATTGAAAAACTTGTAAAAAAATGAACATCTCAGTACATCTAATAACATCATTAATACTTGCGGCAATACTTTATCCATTCATAGGGTTATACTCCCTGTGGATTATTGTTGGTGGGTATCTGATAGATTTTGATCACCTGCTCTGGACAATGTACCGATTAAAATCCATATCAATAAAGAAGTCATACTTCTACCATTACAACAGGCATAAAAAAAAGGGTTATGAAAAAGACTTACTGCACATATTCCACACAGTAGAATTTTGGATATTTATGATACTCGCTTCAATCATATCATACAGATTAAATTTAACTTTCTTCTACTACATGTTTTTGATAACATTTGCAGGGATGATATTGCACTTAGTCCTGGACTTCATAAGTCTGATAAAAAAAGACCATCTTAATGCAAGAGCAATATCTCTGATAATGTGGATTAAAAGAAACTTTAGGACTTTATAACCCTTGGATCAGGCAACTCATTTTTATAATAATATTCACTAGGTTCCAAACCATCCGGATAATTGGTCTCCCAAACTTTCAACGGACCAAGCAGTCTGCCGTTATAGATAAGTAGATTAAAGCTACCTTCATCAGTATAAACGAGTTTAAAGTTTTCACTGGTTTTTCCAAAAAGATAAATTTGGGCAAATAAGGTTCTTCTTATCTTTGGACTAATGTAAAGGGCAGAGCCGATTGCATTTGCTTTATCACCGTTGACATTGGGGATTATCATAAGACAACCATCAATTCCATCATCGCCAAAGATAATCTCTTCCCCATTGATAAAAAGGCAGTTTAGTGGGACATTGATTTGGCCACCGCTACCAACAACAGCTACTTCGGGGCGCATCATTGTAACACTCTCTCCATTCATAGTGGCAGGAACAAAGAATCCGCCAATACCTGCGTGTTGTTTTGCATAAAGAACATCATTGAAAATAAAATCCTCATCAAAAGTATAGCTACCGGTATAGACCAATAATGTATCATCCCTTCTTTCCTGAGTTCTTGACAAGTCTAGATTGAATGTGTTTATCCAACCATACCTATCATAATTCACATCGCTGCCAATACTGCTAAAAGCAGGATATTTTCCAATCTCATCAGAAATCATCAGTAAATGCGTCGCATTTCTAGCATAAAGATATTCAAGAGCCTCTTTTTCGCTCTGGCCTGTTATGACATGCCTGCCCATAAAATAATTCATAGCATATCCTCCTGCATTGCCTCCATCCGTCAAGGTTGCCCTCTCACCACCAGTCTGAACCCAATATCCATAATCCCACCAGTGTGCAAACACTGCATCTTTCTCGGTATTATCTCTCACCCATGCCATTGCATTTTGCCACTGCTGATTATAGCTTGCCCCTGTATATTTTGCCTGGTTGCTTGTAACATTATACATATTAAGCATAGTTCCTTGAACATTTGGCAACACTAGCATCAAAATAAGAACAGCATAAATACCATAACTAATGTATTTTATCTTCAGTCCTTTCGCAAAGTCATAAATTTTAACAAACGCATAGGCAACAAGTATTGTGGTTACGGGGGAGTATATATGCAACAATCTTATGGCGCCCCTTGCAGCAACAGTCATTATTAAGAACCAAACTAAGACAAAAATTATGTTTTTATCAAACTTAGATATTGATTCAAATAGCCCTTTGTCTTTTATGTAAGAATAAAAATACACAATAACACATGCTGTTCCAAATATAACCAAACTTCCAATATAAAAAAACTTTGAGATACTGGTAACGCCGTTCAGAACACTATTAGCTTTGTACCTGCTAAATATAAAAGCAAATATGAACAATGCAAAAAATCCAGTTCCCCACCATTTAAGTTTTGTATTCTTCAGAAGAGTGTAAACTAAGAATATAGCCCCGATAATCATTAGCAATATATACAACCATCCAAGCTGCCCAATCCAATCGGCAACATAAGGCTGATGGCTTTCAGCAACAGTCAGATTCCAGCGTGTAAATCCGAATGGCTCAATAAGGTTTCTGAAAAAAACATTTATCTTCTCAATAATAGCCCCAAATCCCTCCACAACAGTCACAATCAAAACCCCTAATATACCGGAAATAATCAGGCTGACAACACTTAGGGGAATCTTATTTTCAAATCTATTTTTTATATTCAAAACATTATATTTGCGAATAACCAGATTTATCAGGCTGACAAATAATGCCAAAAACATAAACCCACTTGTAACACCTAAGGCAAGGTTTGATATAGTATATCTCTTTCCAAAAAAGATTATCAAAATAGCCGTCATTGAAAACAGCCATACAAAATAAACATAAAATTCCCTTTCAGTAAACCTGTCCAGCATTACACAAATTAATACAAAGAAACCAAACAGGGCAAACAGGAAGCTGACTCCGCCCCATGTAAGACCCATCATGCCAGATAAAACACCTGAAACTAATCCAAAAAATAATGCATTTTTTAATCTAATCTCCTTCCATGCCCTCACATAATAATATATGGCTGCAAACATAAAGAACATCGCCAGGCTCTCTTTATCAGAAAAGCCTGCAAGAGTCCTGAACAAATAGCTTGGAAGCACAGCCAAAAATGCAGTAGCTAATAAGCCAACCCTATAATCAAAAAGTCTTCTAATAAGCAGAAAAAAGAATATCAAAGACAAACAAAAAAACACAGGGGGATAAATAACGTGGGCATATTCAATTGTCACAGCAGAATTAAAAAAATGTAGAAACTTATACAGCCAGACTATAACATGTGATAGTAAATCAAATTCTCCAATTTGTTCATACCCAAAAGGAACATACCTCATGGTATCCACTGCTGCGAGAGAGCCATTAGCTAAAACCTCCTTTGCATACCTCAAAAAAACAAAAGGATCCAATGCAATAGGAATATATTTTCCAGTTGTAACATCTCTCAAATTTACAAGATTTTTAATCCTGATAAGATATCCTACTATGATAATTATACCTAAAATAACATAATGAAAAAACCCATTATTTGCAAAGAAACTCTTCAGCTTTTCCCTTCTCTTTTCTAAGATAGAAGAATCTTCCATGCCAAATTTACAAAAGTTCTGTTTATATATATTGCCCCTTTTTAAATAATAAGAAAAACTTAAAACATAATGAAATAAAAATACAAAAATGATATCCATCATAATAACCGCCTATAAGGAAGAAAAAACAATAGGCAGAGCCATAGAATCCATCTTACAGGAAAAAATAAAAGAAAAAGTAGAGATAATAGTTATTTGCCCTGATAAACCCACTGCAGATGTTGTTAAAGAATATCAAAAGAAACATAAGAGTATATTGTTGTTAAAAGATAAAAGGGAAGGGAAGCCTGCAGCACTCAATCAAACATTCAAAAAAGCAAAAGGGGATATAATTATTTTAACAGATGGAGATGTATATATTGAAAAAGATGCAATAAAAAATCTTATTATGCCATTTAAGGATAAAAATGTTGGTGCCGTATGTGGAAGACCAATTTCAACAAATTCAAGAGATACGATGTTAGGCTACTGGTCCCATTTGCTCACGGATGTAGGAGCGCACGAAACAAGATTAAGATTATCAAAGAAAGGAAAGTTTATTGTCTGTTCAGGATATTTATATGCAATAAGATCAGGAATAGTAAATGAAATTCCATTAAACTCACTTTCAGATGATGCAGTTATCTCAAGTATGATTGCAAAAAAAGGATACAAAATACAATATTCTCCCAAGTCATTGGTTTATGTGAAATACCCCTCAAATTTCAAAGATTGGATGGCTCAAAAGAAAAGATCAACTGGTGGATACCTTCAGATAAAAGAACTTTCTGGCAACAATACTACAATGAGGTCTTTTTCAAAAGAAGCCTCTAATGTTTTAAATGTGTTTTCTTATTCAAAAAATATAAAGGAGTTTCTATGGACAATTATCTTGATTCTTGTAAGGCTTTATATGTGGTTATTGATATTCTATGACCAAAAAATAAAGAAAAAATCTTTTGAAAAAATATGGGTTAGGATTGAAAGTACTAAATAGCTACTTGAAAATTTTTCTCGCCACCTGAATCATAACATTAATATCATTTCTGTTAATTAGTCCAAGATAAAACAAAAGAACAACAAGAGGCAATATCATTAAAACTCCAAAGTAGCCTAACAAGAAAGATAGAATAACAAGTGTTGAGACTATCAAAACAGGGATAAAATAATTTAGCAATTTTACCTTGAATAAGAATATAAACATGGCAGAGAAATGTGCCACTGTGGTGGCAACTGTTATCCCATACAGCCCATACAAGGGAATCAGGAATATATCAAGAATTATGTTCAGTATGGCTGCAAACAATACTGGGAACAGCACAAATCCAGGTTGTAGTTTTCCTATATAATACATTGCAATAATATGGTTAACACCGGCAAATATCAAGCCGAATGAAAGTATCACAATAAATTTCTCAATACCCATATATTGAGAAAATAGATACTTAATTACGATGCTTATCAAAGAAATCATAATTATTGAGAAAAATAGTGATATAGAAACAGTTAATCTTATTGATCTCTTAAGCAATGACCTGGTTAGATTGTTGTCCTTTATCTCAGCAGATCTTGTAAGCAAGAAAATTCCTATAGCTACGGGAACAATTGCAATTATTGCAGAAATAGAGCCAGAAACATTATATTTTGCAACGTTTTCATAAGTTGATAATAATCCGAGAAGAGAAGAATCAATCCATGTTAATATGGCAAAAGAGACCGAAACAATGGCAGTAATATAACCTTTTTGCAGATATCTCCCAATTTCCACAAAATTAAACTTGAATCCTTTAAATAATCTTGAAAAATCTCCAAACAATAAAAGGAATACGATTATTGAAACAATAAAATATGCAAGAGAATAAGCCAGAATTATCCCTGTTTCCCCCATGTCTTTAAACAAAATTAAAAAGGCAAGATAAAGTGCCATCGTTAAAATGCCGAATACCTGGACAAAATGTTGTTTATGATGTATTCTAAAAAAAGAATCACCCATCATTTTTACTAAGAAAAAAGGCAATAAGAACAATAAGGGATAGAGCCATCTAAAATCCCAAAAAAATACTAGTCCAAAAATAACAGAAAATAAAGACAAAAACACTAAGAAATATGCAACAGATGTAACATTTCTCTTTTTAACATACCATGATATAAAAGTCTCGGGAATGCCAACAAACAAAACTAAAATTGATAAACTAAATATTGATATTGCATATGTTGCCTTCCCATAAACTTCCAGAGAAAAAAGATTTGCAAGAACGAGAAGTACGAAATAAGTTATTGACTTAGAGAAAAAATTAAGGACAAAAAAGTACAATGTTTCCTTTCTTCCTTCCCCATTATATTCTGCTTTCATTTTATCCTTTTGCCATAAAAGATTCTCCTAAGCATTCCAAAAAACCTCCCATTATACTTAACAAATCCAAAAGGAATATAGATAAAAAAGTAACTAATCTTTTTTTCCCTTATCATGCAATTAAAAGCATTCAATATGATCAATGGATAAAACAATAAATAGCATAAAAATGCTCCAAGAATATTTAATATAGAAATATCCAAAAAAGAAAATCTATACGAACTGCCTATCCATTTGCTTTGAACAAAAACATCCTTAAAAGTATCAGGATTATAGTGATAACAAAATGCATCAGTTGCAGTAGATTTAACGCCAGATTTTTTCATTATTGATTGGTCATCAGCATACCCTTCTTTGGAATCAAATCCACCAAATTCAAAAAATTTCTCCTTGGTAATAGCCCTGAAGATAAGACCCTTCCCGTCCTTATCGAGCGGGATAACTGGACCCCAGCAAACAGCAATATACTTATCCCCATTAGCAATTTTTTCTCCAGAATGAATGGTTCCCCAAGCCTCCCTCATGATGATGGGCTTTGTAAGCCTTGTAAGATAATTCTTAGGAAATCTCATGTCTGCATCCACAAATACAAGGATTTTGCCTTTAGCGATTTTTGCTCCAAGATTCCTTGCTTCTCCGGGGCCTTTATGATTTTGTTTTTTTAATATAACCTTGGGAAACTTTTTGATTATCTTAACAGTATCATCTGTACTTCCATCATCAATTACTATAACCTCATAGTCTTTGTAATCTTGTTCCAATAAAGAAGAAATACACTTATCAATATACTTTTCCTCATTATATGCAGGTATAATCACAGATATTTCCATAGACAATCCAACAAAAAATGAGGTTTAAATAACTACCGAGAACAAGATTAAACAACTGTTACTTTTTCAAGCACAATATACCCAATAAATTCTACTTTTCCGCCACGATCAGTACCCATATTCCCAAGAATATCCAAAACATCTTCACCAGAAACAATATGACCAAATACTGTATTTTTTCCATCAAGACTGGGGATACCGGAATAAGTAATTACAAATCTGCTGCCAGAACATTCATCACCAACAGACGCCATCGATAACAATCCCTTTTTGTTATGTTTGAGTTTTTTAGAAATCTCTTTTTTTATATTGTACCCAGGTCCACCTGTTCCCCAATTTAATTTTTGAAGAATATCCTTGCTTAATGGATCCCCTGTTTCAAGCATTTTACATCTAACTATCCTATTAAATCTTAATCCATCATAAAAACATTCATTAACAAGTTTCTTAAAATTTTCAACAGTTTTTGGAACCAAATCATCATATAATTCAAATTGCATCAATCCCTAGCTTGTTTGTCAAGAACCACCGGTCACAGACCGATGGCATGAACTAATAAGAAGTTAATTTGAGCTGCGCTGTTCCCCTAACAGCATATTTTTGTTTCATCACATAGCCTTGCATAAATTCCATATCTCTTCCTACTGATTCCATGTAATAAGCAGGACTCCAAAGTCCTGAAGCCCAGAAGTAACGTCTTTTCAACCATGGAAATAGCTTAAATAATTTTTTGGCAATATA
>JAUYMN010000001.1 GCA_030699455.1 Nanobdellota archaeon
GTCAGTAATATATTCAGGAGTATAAAATATTCCTTCTTTCTTTCTCCGAGAACTTTTGTCAGTTTTCAAATCTTCAATATCTGAAATAGACTGTTCGAAGATATGACCTAAAATATTTACATTAACTTCAGAATTGAAATCAAAAGAAGCCATTAACAAAACATTTCTTATTATAGGATTAATCTTATTTTTATACTTGTGAAATACTTCTTTTTCGTTCTCATTTAATTCTAATTCTTTTTTCTTTAGTTTAGAGTTTTGATTAACATCTTTGAAAAATTTATCATCTCTAAAATCTTTAAAAAATATTTTTGGAGGAATTGGATGTTTAAACAATCCACCATTAAACCCGAATAATTTGACTGGAAAATCGCTTCCTTTATCCAAGTCATTAAACAAGCCAACTAAAACATTGGAAATATTTGAGGAATTTGAGGAAAATAAATGAATATTATCAAGTGTCTTAATAATCCTGTCTTCTATGATTCGCTTATCTATTTTTTCAGTATCTTCTGCAAAAAATACAAACATTAGCCTATTAAGATATAATTGTGCAAAATGAACAGAAGCCTCTCTACTAATACCTGAATTTTCTTCAAATTCTTTAATTAACATTAACCTTGTTTCGTGATATAATTTATAGAATTCTTTTGTAAATTCTCTTTCTTCAACAATTGACTGCTTAATTACTTCAGTAATAAACCCTTTTTCTACTTGTTCTCTTGAAAAAAGAGCTATAAACTCTTTTAATTTATCTTCGTTAGTTAATTCTGTGAAATCAATTAAATGATATTTTTTACTGCCTTCATTACGATCAAATAAAACAAATAATCTATAATTTGTTAAAATACCAAATGGAATTATTTTGTCATACAAATAAGAATTTATTTGATTAACAGGAGTTTCTCTTGATTTTTTATCTCTTCCTTGATAAGCCCATAAGTCTTTAGTCTTTGCTCCTTTTGCTTCAAAACAAATAAGATTATTTCCATCTTTCTTAAATAAAAATTCGATATTTTCTTCTTCGTGTTTAAGACCTTCAAGACTGATGTCATAATCTAATAAATCCCTAAGAATGATATTAGCAAATTCTATATATGCTTGTTTTTCATTTTCTAATTTTCCACTATTAAAATAATCTAACCATTTATTTACTGCTTTTTTATGTTTAGCAGTTAAAGTAACATTAGAAACTAATCTTTTAATTGTAGCTTCTTTGAAAAGATAATTTTCTTTACTCATTTTCTCGCCCCTCTTTTTCTCAATTCTTCTTCCATGCACTTTTCAAACTGACGAGATACTATCCAACCTTCTTTTTTACAAATCTCTCTATACTTATCATATAGTTCAGAATTTACTTTTAATGTGATATTTTTTGACTCCATTTAACCCACCAAACTATAAATAACTACACATACATATAAATATTGTTATAATTTCCACCCTCGCTTCTCTCCCACCCTTTCTTTTGGGAAAAGAACCAAAAGTAAAAGCCCCCTGTAAACTACCACAAGCTAAAGCCCGTGGCATTGACTAACGTAGTTGATTATTGTTTTTTGTTCTTGATGTATCGCTTCGCTCATTTGATAGAACGACAAAACTCCCACCGTGCTTCGCACATATACACTCGCTACGCTCGAATTGATTGGAACTTAAACACAATTGAACTTAATCGCTGTTAAACTCGTACATTGGAACTTGAATTTTAGTGCAACGTTCCGTAGCGAAGTGGAGGAAAAATTCAAAGTAAATTTGAAGTCCGTCCATCAAGCGAACACAGTGAACAATCAAGACACAGAATTGAGGGGGCAATTTCTATTTTATCAAAGCCGAAGGCTTATCAAGTTAATAAATTAGGAGTCACCGTTCAAGAATAGCAAACTATTTAAATAAGTTTATCTTATAGTAAGAAAATAAGAATAATGGAGGTAATAAATGACTCTTGAAACTGTAAAAATGTCTTCAAAAGGACAAATCGTCATCCCTCAAGATATAAGGGAGGAAATTCATGTAGCTGAAGGAACAATCTTTGCTATTGTGGGGAGCAAAGACACCATAATTCTCAAAAAAATCACAACTCCTAGTAAGGAAGACCTCATTAAAGACTTAGAGGTTTTTGCTAAAAAAGCAAAAATGCAACTTCAAAAGAAGGGAATTAGTGAGAGTGACTTGCGAGCAAAGTAAAATGACTGTTACATTTGACACCAATGCCTTACTCTCAGCTACATTATGGGACGGGAGTGTAGCGCAGAAATTATTACATGATTTGATAAAGCAGAATATTAAGATTTATTCATCGTTAGAAATTCTCAACGAATACCAAAAAATTTTGAAAAGAGACTTTGACTTCTCCGATAAAGATGTGGCAGAAATCATGCAAAAGATTCTTGCATTTATAACTTTAGTTAAACCAGAAATCAAAGTGAGTGTTGTCAAAGATGATCCAGATGACAATATAATCATTGAATGCGCCATCTAATCAAAATACATCATCACGTATGACAAGCACTTGTTAAATATTGGAGAATACTCAGGGACAAGGATAATCAGACCAGAAGAAGCAAGAGCCATATTTTGATACGTTCAGTGAGAGTAAAAGCGACCCAAACCTGCTTTTAGAATTTCCCGGAATTTATATGCAGTTTATCTCCTAACTTTAAGTTTGAAGTGATATTTTTTGCTGTTTCAAGGATTGCTAAAGCTCTTTTTCTTGGATTAACCAACGGAGTAAAAGGCCTAATATTCCGGGCTATGTGAACTATACTTCCAGACTTATTTATCCATACAGCATCTATTGGGTAGAATACAAAAAACATATGTATTGGAATGTTTTTTTCTTCTTTGAATTTCAGCAGAATTGACTCATTATTTTTTAATTTCCTTGTAAACATCAAGCCTTTAATTTGTGATGAAACAGTAGAATAAATCCTTGCATCAGTTGAGAACTTCCTCTTTTGATTTTTTATATTAACAATCATTGGTATTTTATGCACGCATAATACATCCTGTCTTTTGATGCCTGATGATTAATTATTACCGGTTTCTTGTTTTGCATTCTTGCTAATTCTAATATAGTTAATAATGGTGCTATCTCTTTTATGTCTTTTTGTTTTCTTTTTTTGTAATTAATCAATGCTTCTGGATCTCCTGATTGTATATACTGCAGTGTTGCTGTGTCTTCTATGTTTGAAGAGGCTATTATTGTAGCTTTGTCTTGAATTTTGAATAATGCTTCCGCTAAAATCTGTATATCTTTTATTGAGTCAATATTTATTGATATGGGTATGAATGATAACTCAGATAATTTATCCCTCGATGCAAACTGTAGCCATGGCAGTTGAATTTCTATCGAATGCTCATTCTCATGTGCTGTATGCTCATTAATTAGCTGTGGAAACAGGTTTGATAATTCTTTTCCTATCTCTTGATTTGTTTTTACAGGCCCTAATGGAGTTTCCCAATCAGCAAATAGATATGTTGAGAATTTAGTTGTTGAATGGTGATTTGTTCCAAGAATAATGTATGTTTTTGGAAATTTTGCTTCTGCTATGTCTTTGTACCCCCATGACATGCATGATCCAGCTTTTTCAATTTTTTCTGATGGTGTTATCAACAGTTTTATTTCTGTATCTCTTCTTGAGGATTGTAATGTTCCTGGACCATTTTTGTGCATAAATGCATTTACTATCGCACTATCCAA
Organism: Nanobdellota archaeon; assembly: GCA_030699455.1. GTDB lineage: Archaea > Nanobdellota > Nanobdellia > SCGC-AAA011-G17 > UBA489 > JABIKK01. Next base: position 3,701 of record JAUYMN010000001.1, read on the forward strand.
TCTTTCAAAAGTATTTGGATAATATTCCGGACACGCTATGGGCTTTCTATTCATTGATTAAACACCAAAAAAAGAGTATAAAAACATTGTGAGATTAATCCAGCTAGATTATATAAATAAAAAAAAGAAAAAAGGACTTAACGTCCTTATGCTTCGACCTGTGATACTAGATTAACAACTTTGCTATGTGGTAATCCACCTGTTACTTGGTAACTTAGTGTTAACACGTCATCCGCCCCACTATACCTCTCACCAACAACCAAGCTACCACCACAGGTATCAGTTACTACATTTACACTATCACCCTCTGGAATAGCAACAGGGGTTGCTGTAGTACCACATGAATCTGATCCCAATGTCACAGTTGCTAATCCTGAGCCCAATCCATTCTGTACATTTATTGTAATAGTATCTGCGCCCCCATCAACCTTAAAATCATTACAATGCAATCCGGGTGATATTGTACATACCGACGGCAAGAATTTTGCCGGACTTAAGACACCAAAGAAGGCTAATGCTCCTATCGCTACAAGAACAACTAATAATGCCCAACCATAGGTCATTAAGAACTCCATTGCTGCCTGTCCTCTTTTTTTCATCATAATTAAAAACCTCCTTTTGTCTTTTTAGTATCATGATGTATGATAAGGTGAAATGGTAGCCAGTAGTATATAAACTTAACTTATAGTGTGTTATCACTTTTGAGTATTGATAAGGTAAATTTAATTTTTTATTCTTAACAAGTTTTAAAAGCTAGAAATATTTACAGTTATCATGACTCTGATTGCAAGTGTTTCCAGTTCAAAAGGAGGATCTGGTAAAAGCACAACTTCTATAAATTTAGGTGTTGCTTTAAGCAGTTTTGGCAAAGATGTTACTATAATAGATGCTAATTTGAGCACTCCTTATCTAAGCATGTATCTTGGCGCACCAGATGTACCTATCACACTACATCATGTATTAAGTGGAAATGCACATATTAAAGAAGCAATTTATGAACACAGTTCAGGTGCAAAAATAATTCCCGGATGCATAAGCAGTCATGAGAATTTTGATAAATTAAGTTTAGATGATTTGCAAAGTCATTTGAAACATTTGAATTCTGATATTGTTGTTTTAGATGGAGCTCCTGGTTTAGATGGTGAAGCAAAATCTGCAATTGCATTGTCTCATGAGGTTTTGGCAGTTACTACACCTGAACTTCCAAGTGTTGCACATTGCTTGAAAACAGTGAGAATGGCAGAAAAAATGGATAAAAGAATCTCCGGAATTGTGTTAACAAGGGCTGGTCATGAAACAGATATTAAGAGAACTAATGTTGAGACTATTTTAGAACATCCTGTTATTGGTATTGTACCAGAAGATGATTATATGAAGAAGGCTGCTATGAAGAGAGAACCAGTTCTTTCTGTTTTTCCTAATTCTCCTTCTGCTATTGCATATCATAATTTAGCAGGCTATTTAATTGGCAATAAACATATGTTAGAAATGAAGAGTTATGTTAATCCTGAAAATGCTGGAATTAAAATTTTGAGATGGGCTTTAGGTATTAAAAAATGAACAAATTGAATAATTTTGACAACAAAACATCATTTTTTAAATATCTTAAAAAATTGTTTCAAGATAGCAACACAATTATTTTGACAGGTTCTATGGTTCATAAATCTATTAAAAATTTCTCAGATTTTGATTTGGAAGTGTATGGAAAATCTATTAAAAAACCTTACTATGAACTTGTTTGGATTAGTGGAAAATTAGTGCTTCTTTCTGCTTACTTTTATAAATTTGAAAAAGGAATTTCTAAAGCTCCTCCAAAAGGAACAAAAATTATCAAAGGAGAGTACAACACTGCCATAAATAAAAGAACGCCTGCTACATTGTATTCTGAAGGAAAATATTCTAGTAAAGAAGTAATCAGGAGAGAATGCCAGCTTGTGGCAGATTTCTTATTCAAATATTTTAGGTCAAAAAATAAAAAGTATCTTCAGTATGTCCAAAAAAGAATAAATTAAATTGAAAATTAGGAATCTGTAAACTTAATTAATGATGGTTCCATTCCACATGGAGATTAGTTATAATATGTTCTCTAGACCACTCAAATCTGACCAGTTTTGAGGCTAAAAAAGAAGAAAACATTTCTAGAAGCAAAACACCAGTTCTAAAATTAGGTCATCAAAAAATACCATTAATTAACAGATTCGGATTTAGAAACATTTATATATCATATTACAAATATGTAACATATGTTACAAAAAAGTAGTATGATTAGAACTTTGGAGATTTTTTTTATTAGTCCCAATAGGAAATACTATCTAATGGATGTTAGTAGAAGTATTGGGCTAGCACATACATCCGTAAAAAAAAATTTAGATAGATTAGTCAAATTAGGATTGTTAATTGAATCTGTAGAAAAGAGAGGGGAGAGAAAATTCCCACTCTATATAGCTAATAGAGATAATAATTTGTTTAAGGAATATAAGATAATCTATAACTTGTCATCTCTTTTTGAATCTGGTCTGATTGAATTTATAGAAGGAGAACTTATGCCCAAATCCATTGTTTTATTTGGAAGTTATCAAAGAGGAGAGGATATTGAAGATAGCGACATTGATATTTTTGTTGAGTGTGAGGAAAATGAATTAAATATTGATAAATTTGAAAAAAAATTAAACAGGAAGATACAGCTACATTTTAGGAAAAATTTCGATTTATATCCCAAAGAATTAAAAAATAACATAATTAATGGTTTTGTTTTAATGGGTTTTTTAGAAGGGTATAAATGATTTTAAAGATTAAACCGGATAAGCAAAAGGCAAAGTCACTAAAGATAATGGCTGAGATAACTTTAGAGAGATTGGAGAAGACTGACAGAAAAAAATATCCTACAAATACACTTACTGATTATTATGATATAATTCATAAATTGATGGAAGCTTTTTGTATGATTGATGGTGTTAAGATGAGTAAAGAAGGAGCACATCAGGAAATTATTGATTATACTGCAAAACAATGTAATCTTGATGAACAAACAAGACAATTTTTACAAAAAATGAGAAGCTATAGGAATCGCATTTCTTACGAGGGTTTTATGATACATAAAAATTATATAACTTTAAATCAAAAAAATATAAAAGAAATTATTGGGAAACTTTTTGATGAGCTGAAGATTTGATTGTATTAGATCTGTTTTTGGCATTAGGATTTTGTAAACTTAAACCATGGTTTATAAATAAAATATTTTTCTGAGTTGTAAATCCATTTAAGACCCAAATATTTTGCATTTTTGAAGAAGTCTATTCTTCCACAATTAACAGATTCGGCATTAGAAACATTTAAAAGCATCTTTTAGTCATAATTCATATGACACGAGTTGATTTTATTCATTGTTAGTGGATATGATTTTACTAGTGTTAACGAAGTTCTGGAAAAGTTTTATAAGAGAAGCAGGCAGAGCTTTAAGAGGTATGACGGTCGTAGTCTAATGGTAGGATATAAGCCTGTGGAGCTTAAGGCGGGTGTTCGATTCTCCCCGACCGTCCTTTCTTTTGGAATTATGGAGGAAAAAATGACAACTAGAATGAAGAATAAAAGTGGTGATTTATTTCACTTTCAGAGAAATAAAAAATGAAGATAAGATTGGTATCGGTGAGACATACTGTGAGGTGTTCAAGAGTTCTCCTTGGTTTGAGTATGATTGGACATTAACTGCTGCAATTTCTGAGCTTGAGAGTTCACAAACACAAGAAGGTTTTTTAGGGGTACTTGCTGAAACAAAAGAAAAAATCATTGGTTTTAGCTGGGGGTATAAACTTCCTGCTGAAATGACTGATGGAAAAAACTTTCTAGAGATGAGAAGACTCCTTATTGATTCTGGAATTAATCCAGATAGGACTTTTTATGGAAGTGAAACCGGAGTTTTAGAAGAATTACAAGGGAAAGGAATTGGAAGTGGATTATTGGAGCTTAGGACTAGATTGATGGATAAAAAATACGAAGCTATTCTCTTTAGAACTAAGAATGACATAATGGTTCAAGTTTATGAAAATGTTTTTGGTACGGGCTCAGTGAAAATCTTGGCAAAAGATCCGACGTATCAAGACAGAAACTTGTACTTATTGAGGGTTGGAAAGTTATCCAACTCTTTAATTCAAAACTTATTTAAAAGAAATTGGCAAGGTATATAAAATGGAATTAAGCAGGGCTAAAGGAACAAGGGATTTTTTGCCGGAAGATAAAATAATCAGGAACGAGATAGTTGAAATTCTAAGAAAGACCTTTGAAAAATATGGGTTTAATCCTTTAGAAACACCTGTTTTGGAAAGGCTTGATATTTTAAGTTCTAAATATGCAGGGGGTGCAGAAATACTAAAAGAAACCTTCAAGCTAAAAGATCAAGGCGGAAGAGATCTAGGGCTTAGATATGATTTAACAGTTCCTTTCGCAAGAGTTATTGCCATGAATAAGGGTCTAAGAATTCCATTCAAAAGATATGCAATTGGCAGGTCTTTTAGGGATGGTCCTTTGAAGCTTGGAAGATACAGAGAATTCTGGCAATGTGATGTTGATGTAGTCGGATGCAAATCTTATGTTGCTGAAGTTGAGTTTATGGAAATGGTAAAAGATGTTTTCAAAAAAATTGGAGTTGATGTTATAATCAATATTAATGACAGAAGAATACTGGATGCTATAATTGAAAAATGTGGTGTCAACAAAGATAAGATATCCAACGTTATGCTTGTATTAGACAAGCTTGAAAAAGTTGGAGTTGAAAAAGTTAAAAAGGAATTGAGTGACAGTTTGGAAATTAGTGATGATATTTGTGATTTATTATTAAGATATAACACCTGCAATGGCAGTAACGATGACAAGATAAAATTCATTGGAGAATTCATTGGAAAAAATGAAGGTATTGAAAATTTAAAAAAGATATTTAGCGAGATTGAAGGATTGAATTATAGTCCTGAACTTGCAAGAGGGTTATCCTATTACACCGGAACAATATTTGAAGTTTTTATTAAAGAATCCGAAATCAAAAGCTCAGTTGCAGCAGGAGGAAGATATGACAAGATGATTGGTGATTTTGTTGGCAATAACAATGAATATCCGGCTGTGGGTATATCTTTTGGGCTTGACGTAATTGCAGATGCACTAAAAGAAAGAAAAGGCAGAAAGACAGTTGTTGATATTTATGTTGTCTCAGTTGGCTGTTTTGACGAAGCAAGAAAAATTGTCTCAAGATTCAGGGATGGTGGATTAAACGCTGATATAGACCTGCTTGACAGGGGAATATCAAAAAATCTTGATTATGCTTCAAAGAGCGGAATAAAGTATGTTTTATTTGTTGGAAAGAAGGAGCTGGAAGCAAAAAAAGTTAAACTGAAAAACATGGAAAGCGGTGAAGAAAAAGTAATGACTGTTAACGAATGCTTTAAATTTCTTGCAGTAAATTAATCTCCATTAAGCAGTGTTATTTTTATTTCTGAAAATGGTTCTTCCTGTTCTATATCTATTTTTTGCTGGGTTGTAAGATGCAATAATGGAATGAAAGTCATGACCTTGTCTTCTTTTGTGTCTGTCTCCAACAAATCTGAAAAATTTAATGTTTGTTTTTTAGTAAAAAGATAGACCACTTTTTCATATACTGATTTTATCAAGTCAGATATGTTGTAAAAATTCTTTGGCATTACTGCTTCTTCTATCAATGGTTCTTCATAAAGGCGTTTTATTCTTCTCCTTTCATCCACCTCCAGTGCTTTTTCCAATGCCTTCATTAATTCATTCAAAGTTACCTGCCTTTTCCTTGCCTGCGGAGTTTTTATCAGAAGCCTTGGGAATTCCTTCCCGTCTATTGCATATTTATAATCTTGGTCTGTGTCTTCCAATAAGAGATCTTCCTCAGGTGGATACAGAAGAGTATCAAATTCTGCAAGATGTTCATTTAGTAGTCTGTCAGATTTTATCCTAAGCAATATTGCTGATGCCAAAACCATTTTGCCCGATATGAAAAAGTTATGTTCCTGAAGATTTTTTATTGCGCTGATATATCTTGCTGAAAGCTTGCTAATGTCTATGTCCCATGGATTTATTTCGCCACTTTTTATCAGCTCATAAATTATTGTCTGCCATGTTATCTCATCTTTTTTTACCAATAAATTGTATATTTTGTCTTCCATTGCTGTTTATAAACAAATTAACCCCTTTATAATCCTTTCTTAGCCCTTATAGCACCAAATTTCATGTTACTATTATAAAATGGTTACAATAGAAAGATTTATATATGAGATTTGAACTGTATTATCTATCACCTCTTTTTCCCAGGAAGAAACTTTCGGGTTTCTTCCCCGGGTTTGCTTCGCAACAGATAGAATTATGCTTTTTTGTTTTTATTCAACTTCTTGACTGCTTCATCTGAATTGAATAATCTTCTTGTCAGACTAGAAATAGTATCCATACTGAAGGTTGTTCCAATGTGCGGATGACCGTTATTATAAACATAAGGCTCTTCCTTGTTATCAGTAATTTGTGGTTTTGAAACAGGATTTTTCATGGTTAATTTCCTAAAGAGATCTTCATTTTTCTCATCTTCTGTCGGCAATTTAATTTCAGCATCCACTTTGGGTATATGCTGTATTTGTGAATGTTCCTGTCTTATTTTTTCTATTTCCTCATGTGATTCTTGTGCTTTTCTTATTAATTCATCTGTATCCGTATTTATTTGTGACCTTGGGTTTGATAATTTCAGCAGAATTTCCGAATGGTCTTCAGGCTGCACTTCTTCGGCCTTATTTTCCTGCACATATTTTTTTGTCAGTTCAGACAAAGGTATTCCTGAAATTTCCCCTATGTCTTTTAATATTTCATCAGCTGTTGATTTCTCCTGTTCCGTTTCAGCTATTTTTTGCAACTCGGATAAATCCCTGTTTTCTATGGGATTATTTTTATGCGTTGATTTTTCCAATAAGTCTATCTTTGAACTGTAAACATCTTCAAAAGAATTAGATCCGCCTGTAATTTTTGGTTCTTCAGGCTGCACTTCTGAATGCTCTGGCGTTATTGGCTCTTCCATATATTCTTCAGCATACTCATACATTCCTTCTTCAACATCGCTTTTATCTACAGGATTTCCATCCTCATCAATGTACTCAACATCAGATAATAATTCTTTAGAATCACTTCCAGAAAAATCTTCTTCTGAAACATCGCTTTTATCACCTTCGTTCATCATTTGACCATATTTTTTTTGTTTTAAATATGTTATGGTAACCAATGAGTCTCATTCCAACAGTTATTATGGAACTGGTTCTTTCTTCTGAAATTCAGTATACCCGCTTTTTCCACATGTTTTTCTATTTTTATGTACTGCCATGAATACTCCCGCACCTTCTTTTGGAGAAAATGGATTCTTCCTTATTAGTTTGCCATCCTTTACCTCATACATCTTCCATCTCTGTGAGGGTTTCTTGTTTTTTACCTTTTTTTTCGCCATTATTCTTCCGATTTTCCAGCTTCCTGTGGTTTTTCCTCTTTCACTTTTTCAGCCTTTTTTTCTGCATGCTGTTTTTTTAAATCTTCCAGTCTTGCTTTCTTTTTGTTTATCTTTTCTATCTCATCTTTTGACTTTTCATCTTCATATATATGTGCTGTTATTTCTGCTGTAAAATTTCCAAAATTATTTTTTATTTTTTTTACTGAAATTAATTTTACATCTACCTTTGTCTTTTCCGAAACTTCCTTTAACATTTCCTGAGTGCTGGGTGTCGGTTTTTTAGAATGATCTATTTCCAGCTTTATTTCCTTTCTTTTTAACAGTGGATGCATTTGTTCTGATTTTATTTTGGATGTCATTTTGTTTTGATTGCATATTCTCCTTTTATTTTTAATCCAACTTTTTCTGCTATTTCTGATTTTTCAGAATTGCTGACATATATTCTGCCTTTCCATGTTTCTGTAAACTGGTTTCCTTTGCATATGGGGCATGTTGTTCCCTCAACAAATATCTTGCATAATTTGCATACTTTTTTCATTTTTTGGCTTCTTTTGTAGTTTTCTTATCTTTTGTTAATTCTTCTTTTATCCATTTTAAGGCGCCCAATCTATGCTGGCGCATTGTCAGTCCAATTTTTGGATTGTTCATATCCTTATATGATGCTGCAACTATCTTTGCTCTGCAAATTTCTCCAGGTTTTAATATTTTCTTTGTTTCTTTTCCAGTCAGAACATTTGTTTTTGAAAAGGATACAAAATCATCCATTGTCTGTGAAATATGTATCATGCCATCAATTGGCCCTAAAATCATGAACGCTCCGAATTCGCTTATTTCTGATATCCTTCCCACTACTGTTTCATTTATTTCTGGCTTGAATGTAATTGCCCTAAATAAAGTATCATAATAAGCTGCTCCATCACCTGGAATAATTATTCCTTCTCCAACACTCAAGACCTCTGTAACTCCCATCACAATGCCCAAGTCCTTTGAGACAAAATTTTCAAATTCATTATTCAGACTTCTTAGTATGGATGTTTTTGTGTCGCTCCCAAACTCTGATGGGGGGACCCTCACATGACTCCTAACTTCCAATTCATAGAACATTTTTTCTGAAACGCCTTAATTCACCATTTTAAGGTATCTTTTCTGCCTTATTGTAATTAGCCTTGCCTTCCTCTTTTTAAGCTTTTCTTTTAAAGCTTTGTCCTGCGTTGCTATTATGTCATTTGGATTTGATTCTGCATGGGATATTAATAAAGAATCAACATTTTTATCCTGGCTTGTCTTTATTTCAACAGCTCCAAGGTTTTTTAAAATTGCCAATGCAAGTTTTTCCAGAGGCTTATTTTTCAGCTCTTCCCTTGATTTATCAACATAATATATTGAGAATGGCTCATCCAAAAGATTTGATAATTCAGATTTTAAATCTATCTTAAAAGACAGAGCTGTCAGTATAAATGAAGTGTCTAATACTATTTTTTTCATGGTTAACCATATGAAATAATATTTAAATAGATGGTGGTAAGCTTCTTTGTATGAAAGAGATAACTGATGAAAAGTTAGATAAGTATTTTTCTATAACCGACAGGGCATTGATTAAGGCTAAAAATGCAGATGAAAATTTAATCTTAGATGGTGCCAGAAAAGATTTTTTGGACATGGTTGAAAGATATGTATCTGACGCTAAACATTTTAGAAATAATGGAGATTACGTTAATGCTTTTGCAGCTGTAAGCTATGCACATGGCTGGCTGGATGCCGGTGCCAGAATTGGTCTATGGGATGTAAAAGATTCTGAGTTGTTTACCGTTGATGATTAAGAAAAGTTATATAAATAAATAAGATAGTTTCTGTAGCATGAATGTTGAGGTGTTAAGCATTGGTGGCAGTCTTATTTTTAGAAATGGAAAAGTACGAGTGGATTACATAAGAAAACTAAAAAAATTAATAGATTCTTATTCTGACAGGAAATTTGTTATTGTTGTTGGAGGCGGTAGTATTGCAAGGGTATACATTAATGCATTGGAGAAATTTAGGCTGAGTGATGAATTTAAGGGCCATATTGGAATTGCAATTACTAGAGTGAATGCAAGAATGGTTGCAAACATTTTTGGCAAGCATGCTAATGCCAATAATCTGCCAAAATCAATTAAAGATATCAGAGGTTTGCTACTGAAACACAAGATTGTTATTTGTGGTGCACTAAGATATGAAAAAGATGTAACTACCGACAGCACTGCAGCAAAGATTGCATTGGGGCTAAAAGCAGAGTTCATAAATGTGACCAATGTCAAGGGATTATACAGCAGGGATCCAAGGAAGTATGCCTTTGCAAAATTTATTTCCCATATTAATTATGATGATTTTAGCAGAATTGCTAGTAAAATGAATTACAGACCAGGACAGCATTTTGTCCTTGATCAACACGCTGCAAAAATAATAAGAGATCATAAGATTCCTACTTATATCTTAGGATCAAGCCTTGGTAATTTGAAGAAGTTTTTGGATGGATATAATTTTGTAGGCACAAGAATTTCTCAAGATTTATAAGCATAAGATTTTAGCTATTAAGTAATGAAAGTAATAGCAGTTACCGGAAGTGCTGGAGCTGGCAAGACAGTCTATGCCAAAAGATTAGCCAAGGACAATGGTTATTTATATTTTAATGTTGGAAAGTTTATTAAAAAATATAAAGTTTATGACTATTATGACAGAAAATTTGATACTTATGCTGTTGACATAAGAGAACTTGTTAATGTTTTGAGTGATGTTGTATATGGATTAAAGAAAGAAGGTTGGAAAGGTGTAGTTTTGGATGGTCATTTAAGCCATTATCTTAGCAATAAAATTATAGATTATGTGATAGTTATAAGATGTGATATTAAAACATTAAGGCAAAGACTAATTAAAAGAAAATATTCTAAGAAAAAAATAGAAGAAAATGTTGAGGCTGAGATAATGGAAACCTGCCTGATTGAATCTGAAGAATTAGGGCATAAGGTTAAAGTTGTTGAAGGAAAAGGATTAAATAAATCAACAAGAAGGCAAAAAAATGATTGATATTGTAAGATGCGTTATTGATGGCAAAATAAAAGCACACGGCATAGAACTGGGATTTTCTAGCACCCTTAGCAAAAAAGAAATTAATATCAAAGAGGGAAATACTGAAGACAAGAACAGGAATTACTTTTCTGATAAATCTGTTGATATAGTAATGAATCCAGAAATAAAAACTGACAGAGATAAAATTCATTATAGAAAATCCGGGATGAATCAGGTTTTTGCAAAATTAGCCAAAGAAAAAGATATTGCTGTTGGTTTTGGATTTAGTTTTATCTTGAATGCCGACAGCATAAAACGCTCCGAGATACTGGGCAAAATGAGGCAGAATGTAAGAATATGCAGAAAAGCTAAATGCAAGATGATTGTTTGTTCCTATGCCAATGATTACAGAGAAATGAGGGGAGCCAAAGATTTATTGTCATTTGCAAGAATAATAGGGATGACTCCTGGTGAGGCTAAAAAAGCATTAGAATGGAAAAGAGATAAAAAGAAGATTAGATTTGTTTAACCGCATAAAGTCAGCAATTTGAATCCATATTACTAAAAAAATCAGGTAAAATTCTTTAGGGAAATATTTATAAATTACCTGCATACATTTGAGGTTGTACAAGAAAAGGAAGAAATGTTTATCTTCTTGCGGGTCTGGTATGACTATGCGAAAAAAGGCAAAATTAAAGGTTTTAACGCCTGTTTTGAGAGAAAAGAAAAGATATCTTGTGTATAGTGTGGACTATTTTGGAAACAAGTCAGCAGGATATGAATTAACCAAAAAATATGTAAATAAGGCTATTTTTGGGTTTATAGGGGATTTAGGGTATGGTAAGGCAGGAGTAATGTTTATTAAAGGCGACGGCAAAAAAGGCATAATGAAGGTTCAAAGGGGTTATGTTGATCACATTCGAACTAGTTTAATGGCAGTAAGGGAAATAGAAAACAAAGATGTGGCAATAAGATGCCTTGGTCTTTCCGGAAGTGTCAAGAAAGCTGAAGAGATATATAATAATATTGGAGGGAGATAAATGCAAGCTGATGAAATGAGCCACCAAGCAATGGGATATGACCGAGCTAGCACTGTGTTCAGTCCTGATGGTAGACTTTTGCAGGTGGAATATGCAAGAAAAGCGATAAAGTCAGGTTCAACTGCTGTTGGAGTTGTTTGTAAGGAAGGAGTTTTAATCCTTGCTGACAAGAAGGTATTTGAAAAATTAATTGTTGGAAGTTCTGTTGAAAAGATTTTCCAGATTGATGAACATATTGGAGCAAGTGTTTCTGGTATTTTAAGTGATGGTAGGATTCTTATTGAGCGTGCACAGGTTTCTGCGCAGCAACATAGGGTTACTTACAGCACACCAATACACACTGAAACATTAGTGAAAGACATATGTAATACAAAACAAATGTACACTCAGGTGGGTGGTGCAAGACCTTTCGGAGTCAGCATCATGTTTATGGGTGCAGGTAGCAATACAAATCACTTATTTGTAACTGACCCTACAGGAACTTTCTTTGAATACAAAGCAACAGCTGTTGGAGAAAAAGAAGATGCTGTGAAAGAAATATTATCAAAAGAATACAAGGAAAATATGACCTTAGATCAGGGCCTTAAGTTAGCTATGAGCGCCTTGAAAAAATCTCTTGGCGATGGTTTTAATATCGACAGGATTGATGGGGCATATATTAGTTCTTCTGATAGAACATTTAAAAGATATACAAAGGAAGAGCTGACCAGGGCAGCTAAATAAAATGGTTGATGTTGATAGTGCAGTAATTGCAAGATTAAAGAAATTTGGAAAAAGTTTTGAGATACTTGTAGACTGTGATAATGCATTGGAATTCAGAAACGGCAGGAATATTCCATTAAGTGAGATTCTTGCAACATTTCAGGTTTATCATGATGTCAAAAAAGGAGAGAAGATTAGTGAAGCAGATCTTCTGGCTGCATTTAATACAGACGATGTTAATAAAGTCATAACTCTTATTCTGAAAAAGGGAGAAATTCAGTTAACTTCCAAGCATAGAGAAGAGGAAAGAGAAGTAAAGAAAAAAAAGCTTATCAATATAATTCACAGCAATGCTGTTGACAGCAAAACTGGTTATCCCCACCCTGCAGAAAGGATTGCAAATGCCTTGGGTGAATCTAAATTTAAATTGGATGACTATAAGTCTGCTGAATCACAAGTAGATGATGCCTTGTCGGCTTTGAGAACAATAATACCAATTAAGTTTGAAAAGAAGGAAATTGAAATAAAAGTTCCTGCACAGTTTGCTGGACAAGCCAAGAGTATTGCTCACAAACATAAACTACTGAAAGAAGAATGGCTTAATGATGGATCCTATTATTCTGTTGTTGAGATTCCTTCAGGGGTAATGGATGAATTTTTTGATCAGTTGAACAAAATATCTCGTGGACAAGTTGAGAGCAAAATATTAAGGATAATTGAATAAAGGAGTTTAAAATGGGAGAATTATTTTTTGAAGAAAGAAACATTGTAGTTCCCGGAGATAAGCTGGCCATGGGGATGGATTATTTACCAGCCGGTGGAGCATTTAGGGACGGGGAATGCATAAGATCCAAGGTTCTTGGAATATTAGGAATTAATGGGAGAGTCTTAAAGGTTATTCCACTTAAGTCACAATATAGACCAAGGCCAAATGACATGGTTATTGGAAAGATAACAGACATGACAAATTCAGTATGGTTTGCAAAAATAGACAGTTTTAGAGATGGTGTTCTTACAGTAAGAGAAGTTCCGGAATACATAGGGGATGGGGATGACCTTTCCCAGTACTACAATTTCGGAGACTATGTTCTTGCAAAAGTTTTGAATGTTAATTCAACAAATGCAGGACTTACGATGAAAGGACCAGGATTAAGAAAGCTTAGTGGTGGAAGAATTATAGAAGTCAATTCTGCAAAAGTTCCAAGAGTCATAGGAAAAGCAGGAAGCATGATAAGCGCAATTAAAGAAAAAACAGGTTGCAGAGTTATTGTCGGTCAGAATGGCCTTGTGTGGATACAGGGAGAGCCTGAACATGAATTTGTAGCTGTTGAAGCAATAAAGTTAATTAATGAAAAAGGTCATCTTCAAGGATTGACTGAACTTGTAAGCGAATTTATCGATAAGAAAATGAAGAATGTTTCCAAAAAAGAAACAGAAGAAAAGCCGAAAGTTGAAGAAAAGCAGGTTACCCAAGAAAAAAAATCTGATAAGGACGATGAAGAAGAACAGCCAAAAAGAAGGGCTGTCGGCAGAAAGGCAAGCAAGAAAGTTGCCAAAAGGAGTAAAAAATGACAACAAACAAAAGAACTGATGGCAGAAATTTTGACGAATTAAGAAAGATGGAGGCTAAAGTTGGGGTTGTTAGCAGTGCTAACGGCAGTGCTATGTTCAAGATAGGAAATACAACAGCTATTGCAGTTGTAAGAGGTCCAAAAAAGTTGCATCCTAAGTTTTTACAAAACCCGGAAACAGGAAGATTGAGATGCTTTTACAACATGGTAAGCTTTTCCGGAAGTGGCGACAGAGTAAGACCTGGTCCAAGCAGAAGAACCAAGGAGATTAATTTAGTTATGGAGAACGCATTAGCGCCTGCTATCGATCTTTCAAGATTTCCAGGATCATCTGTTGATGTATTTGTCAATCTAATTCAGACTGACGCAGGCACAAGATGCGCTGCAATTACTGCAGCCGCCATGGCATTAGCTGACGCCGGATTTGAGATGCGAGATCTTGTTACTGCAGTTGCAGCTGGGCTTGTTGAAGATCAGGTTTTAGTAGACTTAAATTATGATGAAGACTCACATGAGATGGGAGTTGACATTCCAATTGCAATGATGCCCAATGAAGATAAAATAACTCTTTTGCAACTTGATGGAAGAGTTAAGAAAGAAAAATTAAATGAAGCTATTGAGCTTGCAAGATCTGCTTGCAAAAAAATATACAAAGTTCAGAGAGCTGCTTTAGTTGAGAGGTATGAATAAAATGGCAAAGATAATTAGAGAACATATACACACTCTTTTAGAAAAAGGAATGAGACAGGACAAAAGAGGATTGCTTGAATTCAGGAAAGACATATCTGTTGAATACGGAATTTCGCCAAAAAGTGCAGAAGGTTCTGCACGTGTAAGAATAGGCGAGACTGAAGTTGTTGCAGGAATCAAAATGGCTATTGCCGAACCATACCCAGATCAAAAAGACAGGGGAACTATCATGGTAGGCGTTGAATTATCTCCTTTTGCTAACAATAGTTTTGAATCTGGTCCACCAAGCACAGAATCCATTGAGCTTGCAAGAGTTGTTGACAGGGGAATCAGAGAAAGTGGAGCAATGGATTTCAGAAAGCTTTGCATAAAAGAAGGGGAAAAAGTATGGCAGGTGTTTATTGATATCTATCCTATAAATGATGCTGGAAATTTAAGAGATGCCTCTTCACTTGCTGCACTGGCTGCTTTGAAAGATGCTAAGTTTCCGGAATATGACAAAAAAACTTTTGAGATAGATTACAAGAAACTTACAAGCAAAAATATTTCTCTTGAAGATGAGCCTATAGAGGTTACTGTTATAAAAATAAAAGATGATTATCTTGTTGATCCATCAGTTGAAGAAGAAGAATGGCTTGATGCAAGGTTAACTGTTGCATTCCTCAAGGATGGGGATATTTGTGCAATGCAAAAAGGCGGAAACGGTATGCTATCAACTGAAGATATAAACAAGATGATTGATATCGCACAGGACAAAGTAATAGTTCTGAGGAAGGCATTGTAAAATGAAAGTAACTAAATATGAAAAAGCAAGAATCATAGGTGCGCGTGCTCTGCAAATTGCTATGGGCGCCCCTGTTTTTATCAAGCTTGACAAGAAAACACTTGAAGATGTAAGGTACAGTTCTGTTGAAATTGCCAAAAGGGAATTTGAAAATAATTTGTTGCCAATATCAATTAAGAGGCCTTTACCAACAAAGGCCTGATTTTTTTATTTTATACTGTTATTTATTTTAAGTTATTGAGTTTTGTATACACTTTATAATGGTTATAAATTTTTTTAAAGGAATGCATCACAAGATAAGTATAATGTTCCTATTAATATTAGGGAAAACGGAGGTGGATTAATAGTGGCAGGTTTTTTAGGTGAGACAACAACATCAATAATAAATCCTCTGAGTGCCGTATGGTATTCTCTTGTTGGTCAATTGCCTGGCGTAGTTGCTGCAGTTATAGTCCTGATAGTAGGTGGATTTGTTGCTGTGATACTCGGGCATGCTTTAAGAGTTGTTTTAGAGAAACTTAAAGTTGATGATTATGTTAAAAAAGCTAGACTCACCAAAACAATAGGACACACGCACGTGCCAGCAGTGGCAGGTGAGCTTTTCAAGTGGTACATTATAATCCTGTTCTTACAGCAGGCAGTTGCCCTCATTAATTTGGGAACTTTATCTATGCTGTTAGGTCAGTTTGTTACTTGGTTACCAAATGTTATTGTAGCTGCAGTTATTTTGCTATTTGGTTTAGCAGTGGCAAATTATGTGTACTACAAGATTTGGGAGCACACCAAACAGAGAGGTGTTAAGGCGAGTGCTGGAATAATAAAGGTAGTCATTATCTTTATGGTTTTGGTTATGGCTTTGAAGCAGATAGGTGTAGATGTTGGAATACTTGAACATACATTCCTATTGATAGTTGGTGCTTTAGCTATTGGAATTGCTTTAGCTCTTGGAATTGGTCTTGGTTTAGGATTAAGAAAAGAGTCTGAAAATATAATTAAGGGCATAAAGAAAAACTTCTAAGTTTTTCTCCCTTTATTTCTTTTTTTTTATATGTGGATAGTTTTTTATACTAAAAGATGGATTTTTAGGTTTGATGAAAAGAGGACAATCAGCTTTTGAATTTTTAATAACTTATGGATGGGTTTTTGTGATTGGCTTGACAACTGTATTTTATTTGAGTTCTTTTGGGTTTCTTGGCGGAGAAAAATTTTTGCCGGATGTTTGCAGTATTGATTCTGGTTTTTTATGTCAAGAAAGCGTTCTTTATACTTATGATGATGTTGGTAATAATCCTTTGTATGAAGGTGCTGGATTAATAGGATTGAATATTCAAAATAAGAATTCTAAAAAAGTTGAGCATGCTTATTTAGTGATTGATCCTGAAGATAGTTATTGCGGGGGATACTTTGGAATTATTGCTTCTCCGCTTACTGATCGTGTAAATGGCCCTATGGAAGTTGGAGAATCAAGGCTTGTTAAATTTCAATGGTTAGATAAACTATGCGGACCAGGACCAACTTTTGATTGTAGTGCCTCTGGTGGAGGCGATTGTCTTCAAGCCCATAATATTTGTTCAAATAGGGCAGGAGATTGTGTTGAGGAAAATTTAGGAGAGGGAGATTGGTATTGTGAGGATTATAATACAGGTTGTCCTCCGGGGGATTGTGAAAATTTACAGGGATATGTTTGTGTGGAGAACCCAGAGGAAATACCTATTAAACGAGGAGATAAGTGTTATATATTCCCATCCATTTCAACAATGAATTACATACCATGTACTTGTGCTGATAAACTAACATATTGTGATGATATTGAAACTACTTTTAACTGCTGTGATTCTACTTTTGCGTTTGGGACTAATGAAGTTTTGAGTCCTAACTATCAAGAAGATTTGTTAACTTATGGACAAGGGTTTTGCCCGGGATATACTATTGGTAATGACAATATTTGTGATGGTGAGCCAATGAATGAAATTGATTATTACACTGTAGATTTTAGCATAATCTACAAATATACAGATTCTGATTTATTCCATAAAACACAGGGATATTTTAAGCTGAAGAATTCTGGACCCATCAGCAACATATAAGGGCATTTAGTTAAATTTATAAATGGTTTTCTTGGTATCTTGGCATGGCAGATGCAAAAACTGTAAAAAAAGTAGTCAAAAAGGCTGTTAAGGAGGCCAAACCTGAAATTATTGAAAAGATTGCTCCAGAACAAGATATAGTCGTAGAAAATGTTCAAGATGATTCTAATTTGATGGTGCCATTAGATAGCTATCTTAAAGCAGGTCTGCATATCGGAACAAAATTCAGAACAAAATATATGGATAAATTTATTTATAAGGTCAGATCTGACGGTCTTACTGTTTTAAATGTTCAGGCTATAGATGAAAGGATTAGATGTGTTGCAGAATTTATTTCAAGATACGATCCCGATGATGTTGTTGTTGTTGGCAAAAGAGAAAATGGCTGGAGAGCTATTAAGTTATTTGCAAAAATGACAGGCATAAAAGCGTATGCTGGGAGATATCATCCAGGAATATTGACAAATCCTTACCTTGAAGACTTCAGAGAGGCAAAATTAGTTATTGTTGCTGATCCATGGCCGGATAAAGATGCGTTGAAAGATGCAGTTAAAGTTGGTGCAGTCACTGTTGCCTTGTGTGATACAAATAATGACAGCACTTATGTTGATTTGGTTTTGCCATGCAATAACAAGGGAAGAAAAAGTCTAGGTTTAATCTTCTGGATATTGGCAAGAGAATATACAAAAAACAAGGGTATACAAGTTGAAAAAGAATATTCATTAGATGATTTCATGGGTGAGAGTGAAGAAGCTCAGGAAAGTATTAAGCCTAAAAAAAGAGCAGGTTCTCCAGACAGGACAAGAAGCTTTGATAGAAAGCCTAATAGAAGATAGTTACTTTGGTATTTCAACAGTTTCTATTGAATGTGTGAACAAATATTTTGAGATTTCCGCAGGTAATGATCTTTGATTCACCAATACCATTGTCTTCGTCATTTTCCCTTCCATCCTTTTTGAAAGATAATCTATGAATCTTTTTGTTTTCAAAACTCCGTAATGTGGTATTATTGAATGGAAATCTGAAATTATTAGCGTCTTTGGTCCTAAGCCTAATTTGTTCATAGTATCTTCTATTGCGTCATGTATTTCTGATAAGCTTGTTTTTTGCAGATAAACAGTATTTTTATGTTCCAGTGGCGAGCCGATATGCTTTGAAAGGATATCAATGTAATGGATATTATTTAAATTAAATCCGTGCTGGCTCAGCAAAAAATTGGTTCCCGTTGCAGTTCTTTTGAAAGGAACGATTACTGTTGGATTTTCCGCATAGTTTAGAATTTCGTACGGATGAAATTGATTGCGTGCATCTATTTTAAATGTAAAAAGACCTTTAGGAGAATGTGCAATTTCTGCCAGCTTATTTTCAGGAATTATCTTTGCCAAATTTATCACCTATCTGCGAATATTTCTTTTGTTTCCTCAATATTTGTTTGTATGATTTCTGAAGCCTTGCCTATACTTATTCTTTTTTGTGTGTAAAGTTCATAAGCTATTGCTATTCTTAAATTTTTTTTGTTTTCCAAAGTATATCTTATTGTATCTCTCAGGAATTCCGATAAGCTGTCATAATACCCTATCTGTTGTGCAGCTTCAAGTAGGAGTTTTAATTCCGAAGGCACAGTAAAGGTAAAAATGCTTGATTTTTTATTATTCATCTAAATATTATTGTGATAATATCATATATAAATATTTCTTTTTTACTGGATTAAAATTTAATTTTATTTTTCTTAAAAAATGATAGTACACGGGCTGTAATACCATAATTTTGATGTTTGGGGGGTAGAAAGGTTTTTATAACTGAAGACCCTTGTATTATTAGATTATTTGGCTTATTTACCTATTCTAAGCACAAAATCAACCGAGAAATAAGATGGAAGAACCTATTAGCAATTTTAATCAGGGTGAGGCTGTAAAGAGCCATACTGAGACTTCTGGAGTTCAAAATAATGCTTCTAAGAGCAAAGATTATAGTGCACAGAATATTACTGTACTAAAGGGTTTGGATGCGGTGCGTTCAAGACCAAGTATGTACATTGGAGATGTTAGTTCTAGAGGATTGCATCATTTAGTTTATGAAGTCGTAGATAATTCGATTGATGAGGCTTTGACTGGAAATTGTACGTATATTTCCGTGGTGATAAATAAAGATGGGAGTGTTACTGTTTCTGATGATGGGAGGGGTATTCCTGTTGATATGCATCCTGAAGAGGGAAGAAGTGCTTTAGAATTGGTTATGACTGTTTTGCACGCTGGCGGAAAATTTGATAAAAAAACGTATAAAGTTAGCGGAGGATTACATGGTGTTGGAATCAGTGTTGTTAATGCTTTGTCTGAATATCTTCAAGTGAAGGTTATGAGGGAAGGAAAGGTTCATTATCAGAAATATGTTAGAGGCAAACCTAAAGAAGATGTAAAAGTTATTGGCGATACAAATACTAATGGGACTATAATAACATTTATGCCAGACAGTCAAATATTTAATGATACTAATTTTTCTTTTGAGATATTAACAACAAGGTTGAGAGAACTTGCTTTTTTGAATAAAAATTTGAAAATTGTTGTTAGAGATGATAGGAGTGATACTGAACAGACATTCCAGTATGAAGGGGGTATTGTTCAATTTGTAAAACATCTTAACAAAAATAAAAACCCATTGCATGATTCCCCTGTTTATGTAAGCAAAACAAACAACGATGTAGAAGTTGAAGTTGCTTTGCAGTATAATGAAGGATATCAAGAAAATATTCATTCCTTTGTCAATAACATTAATACTGTTGAAGGTGGAACACATTATACTGGATTTGCAACTGCTTTGACTAGGGGTATTAATGATTATATTAAGAAAAATAAAATGGGTGATGAAAAATTAAGCGGTAGTGATGTTAGGGAAGGATTAACTGCAATAATATCTCTTAAAGTTCCTAATCCACAATTTGAAGGACAAACAAAAACTAAATTAGGCAATTCTGATGTTAAGGGTTATGTAGATACTATTTTTTATGATGCGTTTGTTACGTTTTTGGAAGAAAATCCAGGCACTGCGAAAATAATTATGAGTAAATGCTTAACTGCTGCCAAGGCCAGGGAAGCTGCCCGCAAAGCCAGAGATTTAACCAGAAGAAAAAGTGCTTTAGATTCTGCCAGCCTGCCTGGAAAACTTGCTGATTGCCAGTCCAAAGATCCTGCCATGTCTGAATTGTACATCGTAGAAGGAAACTCAGCAGGAGGTTCAGCAAAAGATGCAAGGACAAGAAAAACACAGGCAATATTACCGTTAAGGGGAAAAGTGCTCAATGTTGAAAAAGCAAGATTGGATAAAATATTTGAAAATAAAGAAATATCTTCAATGATTACTGCGTTAGGTGCTCAGGTTGGAAATGATTTTGATATTAATAAATTAAGATATCATAAGATTGTTCTCATGGCTGATGCTGATGTTGATGGGGCGCATATTACTTGTTTATTGTTAACATTTTTCTATAGATATATGAGGCCATTGATTGAAGCTGGTTATCTGTATATTGCAATGCCTCCTTTGTATAAAATCAGCAAAAACAAAAAAATTTTCTATGTTTATTCTGATGAACAACTTGAAAAATTATTGGAAGAAGTTGGAAGAGATGGAAGCACTGTTCAAAGATACAAAGGATTGGGAGAGATGAATCCAGAACAATTATGGGAAACTACCATGGATCCTGAAGCAAGAACTTTAAAACAGGTTAGTATTAGCAATGCCGCTGAAGCAGATGAAATATTTAGTGTTCTTATGGGTGAAGAAGTAATCCCAAGAAGAAATTTTATTTTGGAGAATGCAAAGTTTGTAAGAAATTTGGATGTTTGAAATGGCTGGAACTGTACAAACACGATTAGTTGAAGATGAAATGAAGGAAAATTATGTAGATTATTCTATGTCTGTTATAACTTCGAGAGCCCTGCCAGATGTCAGAGACGGGTTAAAACCAGTTCATAGAAGAATTTTGTATTCAATGCACCAAATGGGACTGACTAACAACAAAGCGTTTAAGAAAAGCGCAAGAATTGTTGGAGATGTTTTAGGTAAATATCATCCTCATGGAGATACTGCTATTTATGATGCACTTGTGCGTATGGCACAGAATTTTAGCCTGAGATATCCTTTGGTTGATGGCCATGGCAACTTTGGCAATGTTGACGGCGATGGTGCTGCTCACCAGCGTTATACTGAAGCTAGACTGAAAAAAATAGCCGGAGAAATTTTAAAGGATATAAACAAGGAGACTGTAGATTACAGGCCTAATTATGACGGTTCTGATGAAGAGCCAACAGTACTGCCTGCAATTTTGCCTAACCTCCTATTGAATGGAAGCACTGGGATTGCAGTTGGAATGGCAACCAATATCCCGCCACATAATATTGTTGAAGTTATTGATGGAATTATTGCATATATAAAAAATAATCAGATTAGCTTTGAAGAATTAATGCAGTACATTAAAGCCCCTGATTTTCCCACTGGGGGGATTATATGTGGCACCTCTGGAGTCAAGATGGCCTATCGTTCCGGAAAAGGAAAAGTTGTTGTTAAATCAAAAGTTAATATTGAAGGAAACAGAATAACTGTTACTGAAATACCATATATGGTAAACAAGGCTAATCTTATTGAGAATATTGCAAATCTTGTAAAAGTTGGCGTGCTATCTGACATATCTGATTTAAGGGACGAGAGTGACAGAAAAGGAATGGGCATTGTCATTGAACTAAAGAAAAATGCCGATCCAGAATTAGTCCTTAATCTTTTGTATAAACATACCGCTCTAAAAGTAAGTATGGGAATTAACCTGCTTGCTTTGAATGAAGGCAGGCCTGCCGTGATGAATCTTAAGGAGATAATAAAGCATTATGTTGCCCACAGGAATGAGGTTGTTACAAGAAGAACTAAGTTTGACTTGAAAAAGTCTGAAGAAAGAGAGCATATCTTAAGCGGATTGAAAATTGCCTTGGAAAATGTTGATCCTGTTATTAAGTTGATTAAGGAAGCAGTAAATGTTGAAACTGCAAGGAATGGACTAATGCATAATTATCAGCTGACTGAAATTCAGGCAAATTCTATTTTAGATTTGAAATTGCAGAAATTAACCTCAATGGAGACTGAAAAATTAATGAGGGAACGGGATGAAATGCTCAGGCTCATTGGGGAATACAAATCAATACTAGCATCAAATGAAAAAATATATGGCATTATCATCAATGAACTTGAGGAACTAAAAAGAACCTATGGTGATGGAAGAAGAACTATGATAGGCGAAGAAGAAGGCGAGGTTGAAATAGAAGACTTGATTAAGGAAGACAAGATTGTCGTAAATATCACTAATTCAGGATACATTAAACAAATGCCTTTGGAAGTATACAAGGTCCAAAAAAGAGGTGGAAAAGGAATTCAGGGCACTAAGCTGAAAGATGAGGATTTTGTAAACAATATTTTTGTTACATCGAACCTGAATTCACTGCTATTCTTTAGCAATAAAGGAAAGGTGTACTGGCTGAAGGCTTATCAATTGCCAATTGGAAGTAGGTATTCTAAGGGGAAAGCGATTGTTAACATGCTAAGATTAGAGCAAGATGAAATGATTAACACAATACTGCCTGTTGATAAATTTGAGGATGGCAAATCCCTGATGTTCTGCACAAAAAAGGGTGTTTTGAAAAAAACCAGCCTTAAAGATTTTTCAAATCCAAGAAAAGGCGGAATAAGGTCAATCGGCCTAAGGGAAGGGGATGAGGTTGTTGGCGTTAAATTGGCAAATGAGAATGATAATCTTATTATAGCAACAAAAAATGGAAATGCAGTTAAGTTTAACGAAAAAGATGTAAGAGTTATGGGAAGGACTGCGTCGGGTGTCAGAGGCGTGAGTTTGCGCAGCGATGATTCTGTTGTTGGTATTGGAAATTGCAATGAAGGCTTGGGCTTGTTTACCATAACTGAAAATGGTTATGGAAAGAGAACATTGCTGGATGCTTACAGATTAATTAGAAGGGGTGGAAAAGGTGTTAGAAACATAATTACAAGCGAAAGAAATGGAAAAGTTGTAGATACCTCTGTTGTTTATGATAATGACGAGCTGATATTAATGAGTGAAAAAGGCGTTGTTATAAGGATGCTTGCTAAAGACATTGGGTGTATCGGAAGAAACACACAGGGTGTAAGAATTATGAGATTACTTTCTGGAGACAGGGTAGTCAGTGTTGCTAAAATTGCAGGTGAAAAAGAAAAGGTTTTCATTGAAGAAAGTAAAAAAATAGATAGTGCTAACGAAGTTGTTAATGAAGATATATTGGATAATAATCTCACTGAAGAAAATAATGAAAAAATTCCTGAAGATGATACTTAGATAGTGATATTAATTTAATAGTTTATACTAATTAAAAAAATCTCAATTCAACAAAGTCATTCAATATTACCAAAACCAATTAATCTCCAGCGATTGCCAACAGTTCTGGATATAGTAATGCGGTCTTCTTTTGTGCAGCATACGGGCAATTTTAATTTTACATGAACTTTGTCTTTGCCTAATTGAGTAACCATTCCAATTGTTGCTGCCGAATTCACATTAAGCATCAATGGCTCAGCAAGTTTTATAGCCTGTACCTCTGTTTTATTCAATTCACCAACTACACGCGCAAGCAAATTTGTTTTCAATGTAAACTCGTGCCAAACAGGAGGCATCTTATTTTCATATCCTGCAATATTCCCCCTTAATGCATCTCCCTTCACATAGTACGGATCTAATGAAGTAAGTATTGCAACTGAACCACCAGGTGTCGCTGAATCTATTTTTGTATCCCCTGTGTTTATTCCAATTATTTTTGTTTTAATCGGCTCCCATAAAGTTTTTCCTTCTTTAGATATCTGTGTTCCTGGAATTATGATTATGTTATCACCAATATTTAATATTCCCTGCTTTACTGCACCACCCAATACACCGCCAACTAATTCTTGTATCTTTGTCCCTGGTTTGTTTACATCAAAACTGCGCGCTATGTACATAACCGGATCTTTTTTCAGATCCATTTCACGTGTTTCTATTGTTTTTTCAATTGCTTCAATTAAGTAGTTTATATTTGTGTTTTGCTGTGCTGATATGGGGATTATCGGTGCGTTTTCCGCTATTGTTCCCTTTAAAAATTCTTTAAGTTGTTTGTAATTCTCCTGTGCTTCTTTTTCTGTAACCAAATCAATCTTGTTTTGTGCTATTACAATGTTTTTGCATCCAATTATTTCCAATGCCATAAGGTGTTCTTGTGTCTGTGGCTGTGGGCATTTTTCATTTGCCGCTATTAGCAGAATAGCCCCATCCATTATTGCTGCTCCTGAAATCATAGTAGCCATCAATGATTCATGACCTGGTGCATCTATGAAAGAGACTCTCCTCAGAAGTTCTGTTTTTTCTCCATTTGGTCCTTTTTCTTGCGTTGTGTAATCAATTTTGTTTGTTTGTTTATTCTTAAATTTGTAGAAAGCTGCATTTGCGTATCCTAGCTTGATTGTAATCCCCCTCTTTATCTCTTCAAAATGAGTATCTGTCCACTTTCCTGATAAACGCTCAGTCAGAGTTGTTTTGCCGTGATCCACGTCTTTGGTATAGGAAACTTTTGCTTGCCTAATGTCCAACGAGACCAATGCTTATCTCTGGCTGGCTCTTTTTCTGAGGTTTTTTTTCTTTTACCACGTATGCCTCCTTAAAAGCCTTTAATCACTTATTATGACTAATGTAATTAGAAATGTTGGCTTTATAAAACTAACCTCTAATATCTCCGCATAGCCTTTATAATGAAATATTTTGATATTTTATTAAGATTATTATTTCCCATAGTTTCCATCTATTCGACGAATTATATCTTCAAAACTCCTAATTCCAATGCATTTTTTCGTATTCGTTTTGCTCTTGTCTATTTTTGGTAATTTCAGAATAAGTTTTTATAGCAGTGCACAATTAGAGTAAACATGAAAAAACTTTTTGTTTATGGGACATTAAAAAATCCAGAAATACAAAAGTCTATTTTTGGTAGAATAGCGCAATCCTCACCAGATGTTTTGCAGGGTTATACAAGATCAAAAATCAGAATAGATAAAATTTACCCAATAATTATTAAAAAGAGAGGCAAATTTGTTAGGGGATTAGTTATTTCAGTAAACCCTAAAGAATTAAAATTGATTGATAAATACGAAACAAATTCCTATAAAAGACAAAAGGTTGCCTTAAAAAGTGGGACTAATGCTCAAGTTTACACAAGATAAGATACAAAAACGTGCACATTTCAACATTTTTTCTTGCAGAAAAGGCGCATAATCACCATTAAGTGTAGATTAGCAAAGCAAGGAATAACGTCCCAGCACATTTGAAATCTCAAACTTTTGTTAATGCCAATTTTAAACTAAATTATTATTTCTTTGATTCAGAAGTAGTTTCTTCTTTGGTTTCAGGATTTAAAAGTTCCTGAATTGTTTTTGTTCCATACTTAGAAACTGAAAGATTAACCTGTGCTGTAGACTCACTCACCGTATTGCCACGAACAGCTTTTCTTTGATACATGCCTTTCTTCTTTACTCTTACCCCAATGCTTCTCTTCACCAATAAGCGTTTCCTTTGTGCAGTATCTAACTCCGGCCTCATCGGAAAGCCAGCATCATCAGAGCCACCACAAATTCGAAGTTCATAACCCGTAAGACCAATTGAATTTCCAGGAACTATCTCCCTTATTTTTCTGTTGATTAGTAGTGATGAATCTATGGTTTTTGAGTAGCTTTTTCCACTTTTTGGATCATTTATAACACATTTAATTTCTTTAGCCATGTTCCTAGATTGCTATATTTTGGGTTTTTAAATGTTACTGCATTATTGGAAGTCCATTGCCTTCCCATCCCAACATGCCATCACACATATGAAATATATTTGTAAATCCGAGTTCTTTCATTATCTGAACGGCATCATAACTTCTTTGTCCGCTTCTGCAATGAACAATATACACCATTGATTTATCTAATTTGTTCAGCTCATGCCTAAAATTTAAGCCAAATATATCTATATTAACTGCATTTTTTAGATGACCTTCTGAAAATTCTTCTGAAGTTCTTACATCCAAAATCATGAATTTTTTCAAAGAATTAATGAGCTTGTTTGCTTCTCCAGTATTTACCTCTTTAAACATTATAGCCCCCAGTGAGTGTTTGTTTTTCTTTTTATAACTGCAATTTCTTTTAGAACTTCAACTTCTTCAGGTTTCAATAATTTTTTCATGCTTTTTAGCTTCTTGAATTCTGACTCTGACAATTCGGTATATAATACATCTCCCTCCTTTACCTGACGGCCTGCAGTTATTTCAGGGATTGATACCGCTACATCTTTTCCAGATTCTACTTCTTTGATGTTTTCACCATCATTTTGTATTGATTTTATGTATGAAATTTTTGAACCATCTGCTTTCATTATTTTAGTTTCTGTCTTTAAAACACCAGCCACTATATGCACCCCTAAAACACACGGATTGCATTGCCTGAAAACACACCCACTCAAAATTTTTATCTTGACCGGTCTTATTATCTGCTGCAATTGAGACAGTTCCTCTTTTTTTGTCATGTCTTCTTTCCACTTCTGGTAGTCTTCAATTATTTTGTAAATAACACCATTCATTATTGTCTTGACATTGTTATTTTCTTCTGTTAATTTTATATTAAAACCGAGAATCACTCTATTGGATTTATTTTTTTCTGATTGCGCATCCGAAAAATCTCTTTTTGTTATATTTCCTATTGATGCTTTTTTTATCTTGATATTCTCCTTGCTTAACAATGATGTTAACGCTTCCAGGCTCCCTAAAGTGTCTGCCTTTGCTATAACACCCTCATGGTCTGTATCAATAATTACTGATTCAACTTCAGTCTGCAGTTCTTTCACTTTCTTTTCTATTTCTTTGTTTGCAACCAATAAAGGCATTCCACCTAATGCGCCTTTTACATTTGGTGCCGATATTCTTACACCATATGCAGCATGAATTTTTTCTATTGATTTTAATTTTTTACCTACTGGTTCAAATAAACCTCTTACTTTGGTTATTATTGGTTCGTCTAATGTACCTATTGCAATTTGATCGCCCTTTTTTATCTGTCCGTCATATAAGATTATGTCTAATGTTGTTCCTACCCCTGTATCTTCCTGAACCTCCAGAATTATGGCCTTGCCTTCGTCAGTTTCGTGTATATTCAAAGAAGATTCAAGATATTTTTGCGCTAATCCTGTAATCATTGTCAATAATTCAGGTATGCCCTCTTCTGTTACCGCACTCACCGGTATCATAGCAATTTGCTTTGTATAGTCTGTAATTCTATCAAATCTTTCTGAATCCAAGCCATTTTCAGCTAATTTGCCAAGAATCTCATATAATTTTTTGTCTAAATCTGCCCTAGTTGATTCTGATTGGTTGGCTATGTTCTGCAATATATTCTGATTTTTGTTAGACCTCCATCCAGGTATTAAATCAACTTTATTCAGTGCAATCACAAAAGGAGTTTTATATTGTTTTAAAATTTCTATGCATTCAATTGTCTGATCCATCACACCCTCATTAATATTTATTGTCAAAATTGCTATATCTGCAAGATTGCCTCCACGTTTACGCATATTGTTAAATGCTGCATGGCCCGGACTATCCAAAAAAAGCAAGCCAGGTATTGTAATTTTCTGGTTTTTTAGAAGATTTCCACAGCGTTTCTCTATATCCTTCATTTGAACATTATAAGACTTGATGGATTGGGTTATGCCCCCAAACTCACCTTTTGTAATAGAAATCCCTTTAATCTTTTCTAGTATGCTTGATTTTCCATGATCTATGTGGCCCACTATGACCACTATTGGTTGACGTATCATTTTTGCTACCTACTGCCATGTTATCACATTTAGAATAAGTTTAAAAGACTTATAAATGTTATTGTTCGGAATTTTGCTCATATGAAATTTTGCTTATTGTTGTATCTGCATTCATCATGCCTATCTCACCCATGATAGAGACATTTGTGGACAGCTCCCTCAAAAGATGGAGTATCTTTGATGATGGTGCTGTTTTTAGATTAAGCTTTATATCATCGCATAATGTTATCACTTTTTTGTTTCTTGAAAATACCTCGCAGGACAGTTTGTAATCTTTTAGTCTATATGACTTTATCGCATCATTGTAATTATCTATAATCACGCTGTAAATTGCATTAAGGCCTACCATTTCTTCTTTTGTCAGGTTTCCTTTGTAATCTTCTCTTGAAATCCTTTTTGCTATATCGGCTATTCTTTCCATTGTCAGTATCGTATGAAGCTCATGAACCAGCCCTATAGAAGACATTCCTATGGTCTTTCTTACTGCCGATTTTTTTATCCCCCTCCTTATTACTCTAAATAAGACATATGCAAACCTATTTGCATCTGAATCCCTGTTATTAATGTTCTCATAATTTTTCTTATTTTCACCTAATTTTGAATCTGTCAGCATCCCTCTGACAACAATATCAAGTCTTTTCCTTAAGTCATTAAGCTCAATTTCTTTCACATTAAGAAAATCCTTTGCAATTATTCTTTCGTTTGACTGTTCTATTACTTCAATTGCAACAAGATTGTGAAGCATGCCTCTTATCTCCTTATATCTAGACGCCACTTCATTTCCAGTTATTATAATTCTGCTGAACTCTTTTATGTAATTTGCAATTATCTCCCTTTCTATCTCCTTGTCAGACATTCCGTCTATATTCAGTTTTATTATCTTTTTGTCGTCTATGTCCTCTATATTGCTTGGCGATAGGACTAACTCACTTTTTTCATTTTCCTCAAAGAAAACCATATCCCCCTTCTTCACATTATGTTTCCTTACCCATTCCTTAGGGAGAGATATTACAAAAGAACTATTCCCAAATTTAATCAGCTTCCTATATTCCATCGGCAACCCTCTGCAGAGACATACTATAAAAAAATATACGGTATATTTTTTATATCAGTTACATATATATTGTTATATAAATCTTACTATTTGTCGGAATTAATCCGAAGGGGGTTGTAAAATGAGATACTCTGATTTATACTTCGGTAGTGAATTTGCCCGTTATGACTGCGGTGATTATGAAACTGAGGGCGATTTTTACGACGAAGATGAAATTGAGACATTGCTGGAAGATGATGAGATATCTTCCGGAGAAGAAGGATTTATGAGGGGTTATATGGGCGATTAAAATGGGAAAGAATTTACTTTTGGGATTAAATAGTGGAAGAAAGTATTTGAATGAGCAACAGGCAATAGCACTCGCTTTCAAAGAGGAAAAAATTGTGGCATATGCTTAGTGGAATTTTAGGATTCCACTATTTATTTTTTTAAATCAGTATATGGGATTTTTATTTGCAGTTTATCATTTTTATATTCTGCTCTTGCTTTTCTCAGCATACTGCATGCAGGAATGTTGATAACTCTGTAATAATTTTTAAGTGTCCTTTTTCCATCATTATCCAAAATTGAAGATGCTTTTAATTCAATTATTCTGCTTGTTATATTTAACCTTATATCTTTTTTTCTTACATCTGGTAGTTTTACAAGCACATTCATTCCCTTGTGATTTTGCCTTATTTCACAGAATGGCTCTTCATATTTTTTAAACATTTTTCTGAAGCCATCAAAACTTTTGTTTAAGTCTTTGGTGCCTCTTTTTATTTCTCTATTTAATGTTTTTATGAAAGACTTTAAGTTAGTGTCACTAAAATTTATCAAGAACTCGTTGTTGTTTCCCCTCTTTGCCATATTTAAGGTTAAGCAATCATTCCTTTATATGCTTATCGTGAACTGAGTGATACGTGTGTAGCTCATTGTCATTAAACCACAATGGCAACTCATAATCTGCATCTTCTTTATTCCCCGAAGCATGAATAAGATTTTTTACAGCAATATCTTTGCTGTCTGCATAAGAGTAGCTGACATGTGCAAAATCACCCCGTATTGTTCCAGGCAGTGCTGATTTTGGTTCAGTTGAACCAACTATCTTTCTAACATTTTCAATTGCATCAACACCTTCGATTGCAATTGCAACAACAGGTCCAGAAGTTATGAATGTTAACAATTTTTTTCTCACATGCTCTCCTCTGCGTTTTGATATATCATCTGTATAATGTTTCATTGCATGATCTTTATCTGTCCAGACCATCTTTAATCCAATTATTTTTAATCCGCGCTGCTCAAATCGTTTTATACATTCCCCTATCAGTGAACGCTCTATTCCGTCTGGCTTTATTAGAACTAAAGTTTTTTCAGTCATTTTTTGTATTTACTGGTCCATTTTGTGTGGACAGGATTTCTTTTTAATTTCAGCTGGTTTTTCTTGCATTTCAATCCACAAAAATTAAACATTTTAGCATCATCCCTTATGTAAAGTGTTCCAGTCCCAGGTTCTACATCATTCCCACAAAATGCACATTTTACCATTATCTTTTCTTTCCTCTTTTTGAAACATTTAGAGAGCGAGCCTCTATTTCCGTCTCCCTCAGCATGATAACATCTTTTGGTGAAATCGGTCCCCTCACGTTTCTTCTAAGAATCTTGCTTTTATCTGGTCCTTCCATGACCTTTGCCCTTACTTGAGTAATTGCCCCCCTTGTTCCTGTTCTGCCAACTATTTCCTGAACTTCAGCGGGATATGCCGGAGTAAACAACACTCCTCCTGTCTGCTTTTTTTCTTCTTTTTTATTGTCTGCCATCTAATTATTCCTTTTTTTCCTCTTTATTTTTCTGTGGCTCTGCTGATTTCTTTTGTGATCTGGCTATTTCTTTTATTAAGCTTTCAGCTTCGCCCGACTGGATTACTGCTACGCTTGATGTTGGTATGTTTAAGCCAGCTGCGGCTCCTAGCTCTTCTCTGCCAGGAACTTTCACACAAGGTGTCTCTTTTTCCTTACAAAGAGGCTCTAAGTGCATTATAACCTCTGCAGGATTTACATCCTGTGCATAAAGAACCAGTTTTGCTATTCCTCTCTCAACAGCCTTTGTTACTTCATTTGTGCCTTTCTTGATTTTTCCTGTTTTTGCTGCCAATTCTATGGCTTCATAAGCTTGATTTACTAAATTTTCTTCAGTCATTGGATATTCCTCCTGATTTGACAATGATGAAGTATTGACTAGAATTTTGGTTTTTAAAGTTTTCTTATTGGCTGGTTCTGTAGAAAGTTAAAGATTTAATGAGACTTGCGCCCCCACATCAGTATCAAGCAAGATATGAGGTGATGAGAATGGTGCAGTTCAGTTATAATAAACTTATGGAGCCAGTTAGTTTCTGGATTAAATAATTCCCCTACATTTTTATTCTTAATTTTGCCATCACTACAAATTGTCATCTAAAAATTTCTTTAGGCTTTCCAGATCTTTTTTATCTTTATCATACCAAAATGATGTTATCCCCAAAGATTCTGCAGTTTTTACTGCTTCAGAGTTATGGTCAAAATATATTACTTCATCCTGCAGCAGAGAATACTTTTTTAACAAATTTTTGAAATATTCCGGATTTGTTTTATTTGGATTATGTGATAAGGTAAAAACTTCATATGGCATGTTAACAATTCCATATTTCAATTTCTCTTCTTCATTTGCATTTGTAACAATTATTTTTTTATTATCATAACCATCCAATAATACCTCCATCTTCAGAAAAATTCCATCTTCAGTTACAAAAGTATTCCATGCATCAACAAGTATAGTCTTCATTTTATTTTATTTAAGGTATTAATTAATATTTTTTTAACATTATCACCATTTTTATTAAATGTTTTCACTATTTCTTCCCATGTTACCGGAGCTTCTGATTCTCTCCAGCAATCATAATCCGTGCTCATAGCAACGGCTGCATATTTTAGCCCTGCTTCATTTGCTAAAATACATTCTGGAGCTGTTGACATGTTTATCACATCCGCCCCCCAAGATCTGAACATAAGAGACTCTGCTTTTGTTGAAAATCTAGAGCCCTCAATTGTCACTACAGTTCCTCTTTCGTGGTGTGGCAGTTTTAGTTCTCTGCAGGTTTCAATTAATTTGTTTCTTAACTCTTCATCAAATGGTTCAGCCATGGGAGTATGTAGCGGTGCATCTTTAAATTCTTCATGAAAAGTTAATTTTCTTAATCTTGTGAAATCTATAAATTGATCTAAAATTACAAAATGTCCGCGATTTATCTCTTCTTTCAGCGAACCGCACGCAGTTGTTGCCAGAATATGTGTGCAACCTATTTTATTTAATGCATAAATATTTGCTCTGTTATTAATTGCTGTTGGAGGTATAGAATGTTTTTTTCCATGTCTTGCCAAAATTACAACATCCACTCCATTTATTTTCCCGGTTGTTAATGCCGATGATGGTGAACCATAAGGTGTAGAAACTTCCTTTTCTTCAGGATTTTCAATCATCTCAGGATCATCCAGACCAGAACCGCCAATTATTCCTATTGCCATCTTACCTATGAGTCTGATAGAAAATATAAATATTATTATTTATCCCATCATATCTTGCAAAAAATTTTCTTTCAAATTGCACTATGTCTCCTTCCTTCAAATTTGAAAGAAAATGCTCCCCTATTGCCTCTATATCCTTTCCATGGGGCATTTTAACCTTTACTTTTACTGGCTCCTCAGATGATGGCAACCAATGTATTGTCTTTGCTTTTAAATTGCTGTCCGGATCCTTCGATATAAACTTTCCATCCAAAAAATTACACAGGTGCATTAGTCTACATGGCTTGCCTTTCAGAGGATTATCAATTTTTTCTACATAAAATTTATGTGATTTTTTGAATTTTCTTGTTCCCCTTTCTGGAAAATCCGGATGCAATGGCAACTCTGATTTTATATCTGGCAAACCTAATATCTCAATTTCAACTGGATCTTCTATTATAAAATATCTGTTTGCTTTTGGTTCTATAATTTTTCTGTTGTATGCGTAGATTGCTTTCATAAACTCTTCATAAGAAACAGTCTTGTCAACTTTGGATGGACCCAATTCATGTATATAATTTATGAACGCCTCCGGAGACAATCCCCTTCTTCTAAATGCAGAGATTGTTGGTAGTTTTGGATCATCTACTCCAGTGTATTTTCCTTTTTTTATTCCATCTGAAAATTCCGATGCAGATACTTTTATTCCTTCAAAATTTATTCTTCCGATATGTATGTA
This sequence comes from Nanobdellota archaeon, assembly GCA_030699455.1. GTDB lineage: Archaea > Nanobdellota > Nanobdellia > SCGC-AAA011-G17 > UBA489 > JABIKK01. Next base: position 37,314 of record JAUYMN010000001.1, read on the forward strand.
TTCTGGAATCCACCAGTTAAAATATTTATAGATATATTTCTGTCTTTCTGCATTCGTAAGATGATCTTTGCCCCTTATTATATGTGTTAACTCAGATTTATGATCGTCTATTGCAACTGAGAAATTCATCAATGGCCAAACACGATATTTTTTCCCTTGCAGAGGGTGTATTTCTTCAGAAATCCTAAACGCCGGCCAATCCCTTATTGCAGGATTATTGTGTTTCATGTCTGTTTTTATTCTGAGAACCGCAGTGCCTTCCTTGTAAGTTGTGAGCATGCCATGCCATCGCTTTTCTTGTTCTTTTATAGAAAGATTTCTACAGGGACAGTCTGACTTTTTTTCTATGTATTCTTTCCATTCTCCTGATTTGCATCTGCATACATAAGCATGCCCCATCGATATGAGCTCTTCAGCATATTTTTGGTAATCAGTTATATGCTCTGACTGTATTATTGTTTCTGAGAAATTAATATTTGATATCCATTTTGCATCCTCTTGAATCTGCTTGTATGCATCCAAACTAATATTTGACGGATCCGTATCTTCAATGCGCAACACCATTTTGCCATTATACTTTTTTGCATATTCACTATTCAACAATAATGGAAGTGTATGCCCTATATGCAGTGGACCAGAAGGTGATGGTGGAAATCTAAACCCATAAGGCCTATTTATCTTTTTTAATTCCGGAAGACCAGTTCTTTTCTTTTTTTTGCTGACCTTTATGTGTGCTGTATATTTTTTATGCAGTTCTTTGAATTCATCTTTTGATAATCCTGAATATTTTTTTATTGTTGACTCAATCTCAATAAGCAATTCAGGTATCTTCGTTTTTAAATTTTTGTCAGAACCGAGTAATTTGCCAAGAATTGCCTTTGGATTTGCCTCTTTATATTTTTCAATATTTTCCAGAGTAAACCCCTTGATTAAATTTAGCACTGTATCGCTAAAAATTTCTTTTTTCCCCATGACCTTACCATGGAGCAATCACATTATAAGAATTTGCTTTTTATCTTCCAAACTTTCTTTTTCTTTTTGAGTACTCTTTCAGGCATTCAAGGAAATCTTCCTTTTCAAATTCAGGCCACATTTTTTCAAGATAAAACCACTCTGAATATGCAGATTGATAGCACAGAAAGTTAGAAGATCTTTTTTCTCCGCCGGTTCTTATAATCATATCTGGCTCACTTTTTACATATAAGTTGTCACTGACTGTTTTTTTGTCAATATCTTTTGGATCTAATTTTCCATCTTTTACCATTTCTGCTATCTTTCTTGTAGCGTCGACAATTTCATCCCTTCCGCCATATGCCATTGCAAAGTTTACTATGTGTTTTTTATTGTTCTTTGTTTTTTCCATTAAGTTTTTCATTGATTCCTGAACATCTTTTGGAAAAAGGTACGTATGACCTATGAAATTTATTTTTATTCCCCTCTCATTTATCCTTGGATCATTTGCAACATCGTCATAAGCATTTTTGAATATTTTCATCAGATGGTCAAGTTCTTCTTTAGGCCTGTTTATGTTTTCAACAGAAAATGCATATACTGTTAGCTCCTTAAGATTTATTTCGCTGCACCATTCCAAGACTTTCTCAAGTTTTTTCTTTCCCCACTCATGCCCCTTCCATGGTTTCAGCATTAACTTTTTAGCAAATCTTCTATTTCCATCCAATATCAGGCCTATATGCCTTGGAACCTTGCTGATTACCGGTCTCATTTTTCTGATTTTTGTTATTTTGCTCGTCGTTTTTTTCTTTTTAAATCTGTTGATTGCCTATACCCCTGTACTTAATGCCAGGAAAAATAAAAATGTTGCGTAAAAGAAAAGCAGAATTATGCCCTCCAAGGCACGTGATATCCACTTAGTTTTTACGTAGTTTCTGAACATTATGGTTGTCAGTATCATAAAAGGAATGGCCAGCCAGAGGCTAAAGGGAGTAATAATAATGGGAGTTATTATTGATGTCAATCCTCCCACCAAGAGTATATTTGCCACATTTGAACCTATAATATTTCCAATGAGAATGTTCGGGAGTCCTTTTTTTACAGATGTAAAAGTCACTGCAAGTTCAGGCATGGAAGTCCCCAATGCTATCAAGCTTAATCCAATCAATTCCTCATTTATATTTAATATACCAGCAATGTTTATTGCTGAATTGACTAAATATTTTGCACCTATTACCAGCCCAACTATGGATATTAATGATATTGAGAACAAATTAACTGCTTTCTTAAATTTGTTTTCCCCAAACATCTTTTTAAGATCTGCATTTTTGCTTAGCAATTCTCTGTATGTTTTGTGGTCAAGATCTTTGATAATCCTGATTTCTTCATCTGTAAGAATTTTTGGATTTTTTTTATTTCCAAATAATTCATCCAATAATCTTTTTGCTTTCGTCTCTATCATTACTGGTGTTTCCTTCTTCTCTTTTATGATATACCAAACAAATATTACAAGGAACAGCAGGCCTTCAATAGCTGACACTTTTCCGTCTAGTGAAGCAACGAAAAATAGAATTGCTATGCCAATCAGCACACTTATCTTGTTTTTGAAGTAGTCTTTTTTTATTTTCATAACAGTCATTATCGATGCAATTCCCAAGATAAGTGTCACATTTGTTATGTTACTGCCGACAATATTGCCCAGTATTATTCCGGTATGTCCTGAAAATGCAGCCGTAAGACTTGACGCTAACTCTGGCAAAGATGTTCCGAATGCTATTATTGTGGTCCCTATAAAAAATTCAGTAACTCCATAAAATTTTGCTATGCTTACTGCCGAATCAATCAGCAGTTCTGATGACCTAAGAAGTATAACTAGGGACGCAAACAGGATTAACAGTGTCAGTATCATATTCTTTTATAAATGACTCTAGTTTTTCCATTTAAATATTGCCTTTTTTAAGCATTAGAAAATCTTATATAGTCTTACATACAGTTCTGCTAACACTCTATAGTAGTGATTGAAATGGTAATGGAAATTTTACTTCCTGTGCAAAAGTATCTTACAGTAGTATTACTTTTTATTGCAGCATTTATGTGGCTACTGTTAAGAAAAGATCGAGGTGAAGAGGGTCTTTCACCGCTTAAAATAAACAGAGCCTATACTATACTAGTTTTATTGCTACTTCCCTATTTGGTAGGTGTATTTTCTAATTTTTCAGAGGATATTGCACTTGTCGGCAGGAGTTTTTTGACCACCCTTGTATTCCTTAGCCTAATTGTTGTTCTAGTAAAACTAAATAAAAAAAGTAGCAAAGAAAGGACAAATTACCTAAAAGAATTGCTTAAGGAATCCAAGAAACATCCGATAAGATACGAGTTTGCCAGAAAAATAGTTGTTCCCGAATTAAAAAAACTGCATGAAAAAGAAGAAGAGATTGCAAAGAAAAAAAGAAAGCTTGATGCAAAAAACAAGGCTGATCAAACAGCTTTGAAGTCCCGTGAAGATAAAATAAAAAAGGATATTTTGAGATATGAAGGGCTTGAAAAATATGTTAATGAAAACTTGAAGCTTTCTGAAACCAAGAAAAAAAGTTCTGAAGAAAAAGAGAAAACTGCAGAAGCAAAGCTTGCAGACATAAAAAGATTGCAGCATAGCACTGATAAAAAAGAAGATGAACTTATTAAAAAAGCAGAAGAACTCAAACAAAAAATTAAGGAGTATAATGATAAAGAAAAAGAACTTGAAGATGAACGCGAGAACTACAAGAAAGAGATAAACAAAAAATCAAATGAAACAATTTCAAGAATAAAATTTGAAGCTACACAAAAGATAAGACATAGGGAAGCTAAATTTAATATTTTGGAAGAAGGTGTAATTGCCATGAGAAAAGATGTTCTGAGAAGGGAAAAGAATATTTCTCCAAGGGTTAGAAGAATCGAGAGAAGAGAAAAAGAAGTTGAATCAAGAATGTCCAGAATAAGAATGAAAGAATCAGAAATTAGAGAGGCTCTGGATAATCTTCAGATATTAAAGAAAAAGATGTCTAAGGAAGAGAAAGAGCTTAATGATGCAAAGGAAGACTTTGAGGATTTCAGGATTGATACCGAATCAAAACAAAGAAAAATTGACAGGATAAAGGAAATTTATGATAAGAAGAATGAAGCTCTTAAAAGAAGAGAGTCTGAGCTGGATAATCTTAGTTCCGAACTAAACAAGAGAAAGAGAAATCTTGACGAACATGAAAAAAGAATTGCAATAAAAAATAAAGAAGCAGTCCTTATGAAAAATAAGTTAAAAAAAGAAATAGAAGAAGCAGTTCTTGACAAAAACAAAGAGAAAAGTGATAGCGATCTTGGAGATATAATCTCTGAGAAGCCCTACAAATCCAAAAAAGCTAATGGGGGCAGAAGATAATGGCCGTTGAAAACATAACCTTTTGGCTTGATGTTGTAACACTTGCATTGGCTTTATTGTCATTGATACTGTTGGTTAAAAATAGGGAATACGAGAAGAGTGCATTCGAGACAAGTATCAATGTGTTGCTGTTTGCATTGCTACTTATGGTGCTTGTTAAAACAATTGATGTATTAAGCCTAATTGAAAATGTGTACCCTGGTGTTCTTGATGCTATTGGAATTGGAGATTATATGGGAAATCTAGTTAGCATAAACTCTGTTATACTGCTACCTTTGTTTGCAATATGCCTTTTGGTTGCAGTTATTTTTGCTAAAGATACCTTCAGTAAAATTGAATAGAAAGTTTTATAAACAATGTATAACAGGAAATATTATTCTTGAAGAGTTCTGGTGAAACTTCAAATGGCTTACGAAGAAGAATTGAAGGAATACGTGAAAAAAGGTACAACTACTGTTGGCATATACTGCTCAGATGGTGTTG
>JAUYMN010000008.1 GCA_030699455.1 Nanobdellota archaeon
CGAAGTACAATCAAAGAACAGAATCGAAGGGTAGGATTAATCACTCCATAGTAGTATTAAAATAGAAAGATTTATAACATATTTATAGTTTTATTTATTAAAATGTCACACAGAAGGGTCACTTTAGAAAAACCAATTCAAGTTAAAAATTTTAAAGAAGTGCATCCAAGATACTCAGCAGGTGTCTTTGGCATCATGACAGGCGCATCATTGAGAGCCTTGCAGGAATTATTGTTCTAATTTCCAATATATTTAGATACAAGCACCTTTGCTTGCTTTTCTGATTCTGCTTTAATCAAGCACCTATTTGAAAATATCAGCATGTTCTTGAATTTGATACATGACCCAAAATCTTCCAGTTTGCCTATTTTGGAAAGGTCTTTTTTCAGCTTGTCAAGGTTGACTTTTATTTTTATTTGGTAATTACCAGTTGAACAGAATTTTAATATGCCTTGTGGATTTATGGAGTTTAGATATATGTATTCATCATTACAGGCAGGGCAACCTTTTCTTTTCTTTATTCTTAATTTTTCAAAATTGTTTTCTTCTAAGTTAATCCTGATAAAGTATCTTGAAGGATTATCATTTAAGAGTATTTTTATTGCTTCTGATACCTGCAGTGATGATACCATTGATGTTGTTGAGTTTAGCACGCCCACGGTCTGGCATGTTTCTAGTGAAGCCGGCGTAGCAAATATGCATGAAAAACATGGTGTTTTTTTAGGGATGATATTCATCAATGCCAATTTTGACTGTATTCCAGCAGAGTAGACCCACGGTATGTTATTTTTTAGTGCATAATCATTAATTAGGAATCTTGTTTCCATGTTGTCTGTGCAGTCTAAGATTAATTTTATATTTTTTGGGATATAATTTGATATATTTTCATTGTTTAAATCATCATTAAATGCTGTTATTTTTATACCAGAATTTATTTTCTCCAGATGTTTTTTTGCCTGGCTTGCCTTTGGCTTTCCAATATCTGACTCGTTGAATAATGTTTGTCGCTGGAGATTGTTTAATTCTATTACATCTCTGTCTATTAAGATTATATTCCCTACACCAGCTCTTGCTAGCAGTGAAGCAGTGCCTGTGCCTATGGCTCCAATCCCTACGATTGCCACAGTAGAGCCGGATAAAATTCTTTGATTTGATTTTCCGATATATGTTTCCTGCCTTGAATATCTTGATTCCATATTGTCTGCCTTATAAAATATTTTAATTTTCGATTAATTTTGAACTGTTTTTTATCTTCAGATATTTGAATGTTTCCAGACACAGGAATCCAATTGCTGACACTATGATTATTGGAATCCAATCTGCAACTGTCAATGGTGCAAGCTTAAAAAGTTTATTTAATGGGGTATAAACTACAATCATATGCAGAATTAATGAGAGCAATACTGCCCCATTAAGCCATTCATTGTTGAACATATCCTTGAACGGTCTTGGATTTTTTACGCTGTGAACAATCATAAGCTCCAGTATAATCAATGTTGATAATGCAATAGTTCTTGATTTTTCTATTGATACACCTGTATTTATTGCAAAGATAAATAGCCCTAAAACAGCTATCGTTCCGATTATTCCCACTATAATGATATAGGGAAACATCTCTTTTATTATGTTGTCATTTGCAGAACGAGGTCTACGCTTCATTATATTTTTGTCGGGTGGGTCTACACCCAAAGCAAGTGCAGGCCATGAATCCGTCATCAAGTTAACCCATAGAATCTGTAGTGGCAGTAACGGCAATGGCAATCCTGCCAGCATGGCAACCAAAACAACGCCAATTTCTATCATGTTTGCAGCAAGCAGATACTTTATGAATTTTTTTATGTTATCATAAATTATTCTTCCTTCTTCAATAGAGCTTACTATTGAACTAAAGTGGTCGTCTACTAATACCATATCCGATGCATCACGTGCTATATCTGTTCCTTTTTGGGACATTGCAACGCCAACATTTGCATTTTTTATTGCAGGTGCATCATTGACACCGTCACCAGTCATGGCAACTATTTCTCCATTGTCCTGATATGCTTTTAATATTCTTACTTTTTGCGGAGATGTCATACGAGCATATATCGAATGATTAATGATTATGCTTTTTAGCCTTGAATCATCAATATTTTCCAGTTCTGACCCAGTTATTACACTGCCCTTTAGATTGATTTTATCTGCTATTGCTTTTGCAGTAATTGGGTGGTCGCCAGTAATCATTACAGGAGTTATTCCTGCAGTTTGGCATATCATTAATGCTTCTTTCACACCCTCTTTTGGCGGATCAATCATACCCATTAACCCCAAAAATATTATGTCATCATTTTGTTTGTATGCTGCGGCTAAAACTCTTAATGCAGACATTGCCATATTCTTGTTTGCTCCAAGTATTTTTTCTGTATCTTTTGGCAGAATTCTTCTTACTTTGTTATTGATTTGTATATGCGTGCACATTTTGAGAATAATCTCTGGTGCTCCTTTGTAATAATCAAAACCATTATGCAGTGTTGCCATATATTTCTGGTCTGAGTCAAATGGAATTTCTCCTTTTCTGGTTATCCTACTTGACTTGCCCTTTAATCCGGCAAAATATAATGCACGTTCTGTTGGATCACCAATGGTCTCAGTTGCATTATTACAGGACATCATCGCTTCTAAAAGTCTTGAAAATTCCAGCTGAGGATTGATTTTTTTATTATCATGATCAATATATTCCCCAAGGTCATTGTATCCTTTTCCAGTTACCTGATAGAAATTTTCGTTAGCATAGCAGCTTGTTACAGTCATTTCATTCTTTGTCATAGTTCCTGTTTTATCGGAGCATATGACCGTAATGCAACCAAGCGTTTCTATTGACTCCAGGCGCCTTATAAGAGCATTACGCTTCACCATGCGCTGCACTCCAAGGGCAAGACATATTGTTACTATAGCAGGTAACCCTTCAGGAACCGCAGCTACTGCCAATGCGATTGAAGTTAAAAGTATCTCGATTATATCCATGCCCCTTATCATGCCAATTACAAATACGAGCAAGCACACTATACCAATGAGATATCCCAAGAATCTTCCAAATTCTTTTAGTTTTTTTTGTAATGGCGTTTCCTGATGTTCTGCTTCTTGCACAAGTTTTGCTATCTTCCCTATTTCTGTTGACATCCCTGTTGAGACAACCACTGCTTTTGCAACACCACGAACTATGCTTGTTCCAGAGTACAGTATGTTTTTTCTGTCTGCTAATTGTGCTGAACTTGCAATTGGTTTTTCTGTTTTGGTTATAGGATTGCTTTCCCCTGTTAATGTTGATTCATCTGATTGTAAGTTGCTTTGCTTAATTATTCTCAAATCTGCAGGGACTTTGTCTCCTGATTCCAAGACTACTATGTCTCCTTTTACCAAATCCATGGACTGTATCTTCTGTATTTTACCGTCCCTCAGAACATTTGTGCTTAAAGTTGTTAGCTTTTTTAGCAAGTCTATTGCCTTTTCAGCCTTGTACTCCTGGATAAATCCAAAAACTGCGTTGAATATTAAAATTCCCCCAATTACATACGCATCTATGAACTCTCTTGCTACAATTGCCACAATGGCTGCAAATAATAATATGTATACTAAAACATCATTAAATTGCCTAAAAAATATTTTTATTGGAGAATCTTTTTTCCCATGCTCAAGTTCATTTGGACCAAATTCTTGTAATCTCTGGGTGGCCTCTTCGTTTGTTAGACCATTTTCGTGGGTTGCTGTTAAATCTAAAACCTCTTTTACTGATTTGTCATGATAATGCATAGGATAAAGTTATTGATTGTGTTTAAATATATTTTGAATTAGCCGACGGTTCCTATGGAAATAACTCCTCTTGCATATAAGATTAAAAGTACTCCTAATGCTATCATTATTATGCCCATAATCAACCTCATCCATTTTCTTTTATCTTGTTTCCATTGCTTTATTTTATCTACCTTTAGACCAAAGTATACCATAAGTACAATTGTAATTAATGGAAGTATAAATATAAAGTTGTATAACATCAAATATCCTATTACTGATGGACTAAGACCTATTGATTCTAAAACCATTATCATGGCTAAATATGGCCCTCCTGTGCAAGGAAGTTCTACTGCAGCGACAAACATACCCAAAACAATTGCTCCAGGTATTGATGCTTTTTTTGCATATTTTTTTATGGTTGCTATTTTTGATTTTGGTATTGTTAATGAAAATCCTGCTCCATACCACCAGAAGTCTTTAATTTCCACTAATCCTAATACTATGATTATGGCTCCTATGGTAATTCCTAATGGCTCTGCTATGTTGAATTGCTGTAAGAAGAATAATAATCCTATTCCTGCCAGTAAATATGTGATGTAAACTGCAAGAATGTATATCATTCCAACAACAAACATCTTTTTTTTGTTTTTTGATAATCCTAATAATGTTGCTATAAGAAGAATTAAAACACCGATTGCACAAGGGTTTACAGAATCAACCAATGCTGTTGTTATTAATATTGGCAGAGCCGGTAGTTCTGCGACCATTTACTCTTCTCCTTTCGGTAAAATATTACATCCTGATTTTTGGTCTAGAGATTCTAGTGAAGGCTCTCCAACTAACCTTGTTCCATCAGGGAATGTCCAAGTGTCATAAGCTTCTATTTCTCTTTCCAAACATAGCTCAGGCTGACCCTCATAACCGCCACATGCTCTCATGATTTTTCCATTTTCATCTGGTTTACAACGAGGGTCACATTCTACATAATTAACATACCCAAATGAAGAACCGAATTTCTTTTTTGTGTTTGTACAATGCGGGCACCAGAATGCGCCATACATAATAACATCATTATCTGTAAGACATTGTGCTAGTTTGTCTATGGTTTCCTGCGGGTATTTTGATGAAGAGTTTACCGTGCATCCCTGCAGAACTAGCATTAATGCAACTAAAAGTATTACTGTTATTACACCTCTTTTTTTTAACATTATTTCAACCTCATAATTAGGATGGCACTGATTACGATTAATATGTCTAATCCTAGGCAATAGATGCACCACATAAGCAATATAAATTTTTCGATATAAATGAGATATAATGCCAACAAAATGCTCAGCACCATTAACCATTTTAACACTTTGATTTGGTTTTTAGGCTTTATGCCGAATAAATTTTTCTTGTTATTTATTGAGTGAGCGGATAATAAAACAAATAAGAATACTAATATTCCCATCAGTGATAGTGGTATAGGTATGTAAAATAATGGTATTTGATGCAATCCAAGATCCATACTTAAGAAATAAAATATTCCATCTATTGTAGAATAAGCACTTTTGTTCACTAGGTCGCAATCGAATGATTCACCAAATGTACAAAACTCAGACGGCGTTGTTTTGTAATGTTCATAAACTAAAAGCGAGGAAAGTAATATTGCAAGTATAGCAATTATTCTAATCCATAACAACCCCTTCTTTTGATCCATGGTTATTTTGTCTATAAAGTATTATTTAAATATTATGGTTTGAATCCGCGCAATACTAATAAATTGTGTAGCATAATGTATACTAAAATTTTTTGAAAATGCACTAATCAATAACCACCAAAGCCTGTTATCTTAGCATGCGGATTTACTTTATAGGATTTTTCCGATACATTTTTTCCTAATCTTGAAACCTTCTTTGCAGGTTTATCTGAAGGTTTCTTCGGATCTTTTTTTATCTTTTTTACTGGATGTTGCACACATACTTTTTTTGTTGCTGCAAAATTCTTTGATGATGTTATTTTTGTAACACATTTTGTAAATGAAACAGTCTGGTCGAAAAAGTTTCTTAGTTCTTCAGTATTCACTTCCACTTTGTTTGAGCCTACTTTTGCAATAAGAGCAACATTTTTTCTGTATTCCTCTTTTTTTGTATAATCTGCCCGGTCTACGTTTTTCAATCTAGTGTAAAATTCAATTGATCTTTTTAGTTGAGGATAAAATTTGACCATTAATAGTGCGCGTTGATGAGAAGAAGCAGGGATTGACGATATTTTCTTGTTTTCCTTGGCATATTCAAGACCCTGAATAATAGATATGTCAAATGCTGAAAGAAGTCGTTTGATAGTATTCTTAATTATGTCTACGGTACGAGTGTACTTTAATGACACATAGATTGAATGGTCAGCACGCTTTAATTCTTCAAGGGAGGATTCAGCTAATTCTTCTATCATTTAGTTTTTTGACCTCAATTATCTTAGATATGAGTGGTTTTGCTATGTTGAGGAAGCTTTTTAACTTTTCGCTATTTAGTGTTCTTAACCTGTAATTTTTTGTGGCAATAATAAAGCTGTTTTTCCTTCTAAATTCCATTTCAGAAGACTTATGCTCGCTATGTATTGCCCGTATATCTTGTATCAGCCGGACAGTTTCACGCGGTATATTATGTCTGCTACAGCTATACCTTGTAAATATATCCAGTCTCGATGCAGGATCCTGCGGAAACAGCTGAATTCTCTTAAAATAGTAATCATAATATAATATTGCAGATACGGCATTTTCTAAAGATTCATACAGGTGTGTTGCTGCCAAAAGCATGATTTTTGGGTCATGAACCACCTGATAGGTCATGTGAACCATATGATCTGCTGTAGTGTATGATTTTATTGCCTTATTAACATAATCATAAAATCTTTCCATGATTTGCACAAGGATAACGAAATATATAAATATTGCAGTAGTCCATATCTTCTGTTAAAATGGGTCTGTTTAAATATTTGGAGCTCAATGACGGGATGCGCATATTTGGAGCCGACTTAGACGCCATCATTATAGCAAGGCATATTAGTGGCAGAGATCACAATCACAGAGAAGCTGTTTTTGAGATTGTCGGATTGGATGAAATGGATAGGCTGTATCTGAGCTATAAGGATAAACTCTTCCGATTAATTCCTGAGCGTAGCATTTCAATTGGAATAAGGGATAATGATTGCATGACCAATCCACCAAAAAGAGTTGTTGTTCCTATGCACTTTGTTGCACCAAGAAGTTACAGTCTTAATTGTCGAAGGTATCACTAATCTCACCATCGTTCAACATGAACATTTTCTTTAGGCACATTAAGTTCTTCTAGGTGTGAAACTACTGATTTTACAAATTCAGGCAGACCACAAATATAAAAATCTGAATTCAGTTTTATATTTTTTAAAATCATCCCCTTACTGATTCTCCCTGTCTGACCATTCCATTTTTCTTGGGTAAGAGTTATTATTTTGTTTATGTTTAGTAATTCCAGCTTATCCCTAAATAATATATCTTCCTGTTTTTTAACAGAGTAAATAAGTGTGATGTCTTTGTCTTTTAACGACTGCATCATCGTCATTAGGGGCGTTATTCCTGTGCCTGCGGCTATAAACACCACTGGATTTTGAGTTTCCTTGAGTGTAAAAAGACCAAAAGGACCCTCAATATCTATCGTGTCATTAATATTTTTGCAAAAGAGGAAACATGACATTTTACCATTTGGCACTTCATTTAATGTTATTGTAATTTCTTCTGTTGGCTGTTTAAACCAGTTGGATATAGAATATGCTCTTCTTATAACAACTCCATCTTTTTTAGAAATTACTGTTATAAATTGTCCAGGTTTATAGGTAATTGATTTGTCTAGCTTTAATCTGAATGTTTTTGTGTATGGTGTTTCATTAATAATTTTGGTGATTCTAGCTTTCATTTTATTCCTGGAGCGATAAAATTGCTTCTGCCAAATCACCATTATATTTTTCTAATGCTTCTCTTGCTTTTTGTTCAGAAACATTTGCTTGTGTAGATACAGTCTTTACATCTTCTTCAGAAATCTTTGTTTGTGAAGATTCTTCTGAAATATCTCCAGTTATCTGAAAACTTTCCTGACCCATTGCATTTACTTTTACAACATTTGGATTGGATATAACTATGTTCTTATCAGGACATTTTATTACTACTTCTTCTGCTTCAATTTCATCTTGTTTTATACCCATTCTTTTCATTGCTTTGGCAATATCCTTTGGGTTCATTCCTGGAATCATAAGAAGGTCATAAAAAGATGATTAATAAATGTTATTGTTTTTTAGTAGCATATGGTGCCTTGTAATCACACGGTGTTTCTGCTGTGTATTTTGGTTTTTCCTTGTATGTTACTGCATCGGTAGTTATATTAATTGCCGCGCTAATTGCAAGCTCTTCCAGCCCCATGCACGAAGGAAATGCCAGCAATGATGCTAATCCACCAGCCTGCAATGTTTTTTTCATTGTTTTTTTCATTCTTGCCAACATATATACTGTAGTATATAAATTATAAACCTTTCTGTTTTATGCCTTTAAATTAAGAAATATTTATTTTTGGTGAGCTGTTAAGTTAGCGTCTGGTATAACGTCAGGGCTATTTTTTCAGGAGAAACAATTTTCGGTCTTTTGCCTTGTTTAATCTCTTCTTCATAAAAATCAATTCGTTCTTCAATCATTGGAGTTCTTGTAAGGTTTGGTGAAACAACTTTAATCTCAATTTCTCTTGATTTCCAGTAATCTGTTTTTTCTTGGACATATTTCTCTAACAATCCTTTTGATAAACAATAATCTTCTAAAAATGGGTGATGTTTTCCTGCTAAAACTGAACCAGTTAAAACAATCTTTCCTTTTATTCCATCATTATGCATTTTCTCTCCAATTCTTTCTATAAGAAACACAGGACAATAATAATTTACTTTCATTGTTGCTTCTTTTTCTTCTTCTGTTAGACCTTTTTTGTAAACTCTTAATCCAGCATTGTATACAAAAACCTCAGGCGTTCCGAATTCTTTTAGTATTGATTCTAAACTTTTCCAATACAACTCATAGTCTAAAGAATTAAATATTAAACAATCAATTTCAAAACTAGGGTTTTCCGATTTGATACTTCTGACTAGTCTTCTTGCACCTTCTTGGCTTTTGTAATAAGTAAACAAAACTGAGAAGTCCTTTTGTTTTGCTAATCTTTCAACAAGACAAGTCCCAATACCTTTAATTGAGGGGTTTTTATGTGAATAACTTCCCGCACCAATTACTAAAACTCTTTTGTTTTCCATATTGTCCCCTATAAAGAATTATTTTGAGAATTTGAAACATAATCTGAAAGAGAATTGTGTATTTTAGTTCCGTAGAGCATTTTAAGTTTTTCTAATTGTTTATCCTGTGGCCAGTAAAGGCTTGCTGTGCAATCGGCTATAATTTCTGTTGGGATTCCAATTCCTCTTTCTTCTGCCCTCATAGCAATAGCATCTATACACACATCAGTAAAGAAGCCAACCAAAACAAGACTTGAAGCTGTTCTCTGAACATATTCTCTAAATTGTGTATCAGAAAAAGCGTCTAAACCTCCTTTAGTAAAAACTGGTTCTTCTCCAATAGGTTTAATTCTATAAAAGTCAGTGCTATTAGTTCCATCTTTCAAAAACTCTTGTTCATACATTTCCTTATATCTTTCAAATCTAGATGGAGATAAATATTGGGGATCTCCTACTCCTCTAACATAAGCAATTGGAAAACTTTCTTCTCTAAAATGAGCAATTGCACTTTCAATATTATCCACAACCTTATCTATACTTTTGACAGATAATTTACCATCTCCAAAAAAACCTTCAGGATTACAGGTTAATTTGTTCATTGCGAAAAAACCATCTGGATGACAAAATTCATTTTGAACATCAACTACAAGAATGGTTTTTTGTTTCATTTTCTTCTCTCCTCTACAAATTCCTTTAAAGAATCAACTTTAAACTGCTCACCCATCCAAGTAGAATAAAGATTGCCATTTGGCATTATTACTAAATAAGGCAATTCTTCTGCCTTTTCCCTTCCTATCTCTAATTGAGAAGTATAAAAAGGAAAACCTGTTTTTGTTTCAAAAGCAAGTTCATTTTTTTCCCTACCTTGAAAATTGGCTCTCTGTCCAGTCTGAATTGCTCCGCTTTCTCTTAATCTTTCTATAACTGGTTTTAATGGAACAAAGTTAAAATCTATATATTCCAGATGACCTCTTATCGCTTCATTATTGGAATCAACATTATAAACTCTAAATAATTCTCTTAAATATACGTCCTTTGCCCCACACTCTTGAGCAAAATCAAGGTATCTTAAAACATCATCTGTAGTTTCAAGTCCACCTTTTTGCAAGGTTGCACAAAGTCTTAATGGCATACCTATATCAGACAGATGCTTACCAATAACGCGCGGATTTCCTGTATCTATTCCAAAAATTCTATTATTTTTTTCAGAATCATAATGATGTGTACTTAAGTTGACATAATGCAAGCCACTTTGTTTTAATTTTTGGGCTAGTGTTTCCCCATCAGATTCTTTTAACAATCTAGAACCATTAGTATACATGGCTATCAAATCCCAATCAGGATATTTTGATAACTCTTCTAATGTAGAAGTTACTCTGCTCAGCCTAAGAGTAGGCTCTCCGCCAGTGATTATAACTTTTCTTCCGCCCAAATCATGGTATTCACTAATATAATCAGCAACCCCTCTAGTAAAAGGATCTTGCTCTCCTGTAGGCATTTTCCATGTAATTTCTTGAATGCACATTTGGCATCTCGCATTACACTCCGAATTTACCATTACGTCTATTTGCTCTGGCACGGTTGATTTCTTCTCTTCCATGTTGTATCTCATTAGTAGTTATTATCCTAAGTATAATATAAATACTTCCCCCCTTATTGTGGGTGGTAAATAAGAAGTTTTATAAAGTTTAGAAATATTTGGTAATGTATGGACACGGAAACACTAGAAAAAATTGGTTTGACTAAAAATGAGAGTATTGTATACCTAACTTTAGTTAAATCTGGAACAATAAAAACAGCAGAGATTCTCAAGAAATCGGGACTAAACTCAGGGAGAATTTATGACACCTTGGAATCGTTGAAGCATAAGGGATTAATCTCAGAATCTAATATCAATGGCGTAAAGCACTTTACTGCTTCGCCACCAAATCAATTAAAGAATTATTTTCAACAAAGATTAAACCAACTAAAACAAGAAGAACCTATAATTGAGAAAGCCATACCTCAATTAAACCTTATCAGAAATACATCAATTGAAAGTTCAAGAGCTACAATTTACACAGGGCTAAGAGGATTAAAAACCGCTGTTGATGAAGCATTTGAAAAGGTAGGGAAAGATGAAGAAATTTTAGCGATGGGCGTTACCTCATTAAAAGATGAAAAGATAAACCAATTTTGGGTAAATTGGTCACCAAAAAGAATAAACAAAAAACTTGTTGCAAAGCATTTGTTTTCTGAAAAAAGTGAATTCTATGACGAATTTAAGAAAATGAAATATACAGAAGCAAAATTTTTGGAAGGTATTACTCCTGTAACAGTTGATATATTTGGAACTAAAACAATTTTAATTATGAATTACAAAGAGCCAATTTCTTGCATTTTGATTCAGGACGAAAATACTGTTCAATCTTTTAGGCAATTTTTCTATCAGTTATGGAAAATTGCAAAATAAATTTCTTGCGTAGCAAGACTATCTGTCCTAAAGGAACGCGGGCAACTTCTCCTATCAAGGGCGGGTGGTTGGGGGACTGAAGGTACTTACAATTACGCTTAATTGTTGTTATACACCCTTCGAAGAGGGTCGAAGCGACCAACGAGAGTGGAGAAGTTTGGGGCAGAGATATTTATAAAGCCTATTTATATTAATCTAATCTATGAACAAAAAAGGTGAAACGTGGAAAATGATTTTAATTGTGATTATCTTTCTAATAATTTTAATATGGATGCTACTTACTGGTTTCTTTAGCGATCCACTTGGGTGGTTTAGGAATTTAGCACAATAACTGCCCCAAATTGCACATAAGCCCTGTTAAACTCTCCCGTTAGGGATTGAATTTTAGTGCAATGTTCCGTAGCGAAGCGGAGGAAAAATTCAAAGTAAAAAAATCGGCGTATCAAGGGCGTAACCCCATTGGTTAAAAGAATATTGGGTTTGGGTTATATATATAAAGAATCAATTAAACCTCTAAAATATGTATACAGAACAAGAACTAAGAGTATTGAATGACTGTGGTAAAGAACAGACTAAGATTCAAACATACTTAGATTCTATTCCATTTGATGGAAGAGTATATGATACTGGAGAATATGAAGCTAGATCATTTAGAAAAACTGTTAAAGATGGGCAAGGATTATGTCTATGTGCTGCATTAACCGCTGCCCACATCTTAGAGTATAATGGACAAGAGCCTTTATTACTTGATATTTGGAGTAGGCCTCTTGAGCATACAGTTGCGATTTATCAAAATGGAAAGGTTGGTTCTTTGGGGAAAAGTAGACAAGATGGCGCCGGAGGACAACCTTCAACTTTTGATTCTGTGGAAGAAGTAGCTCAATATTATGCTAATTTTTTTAGAGGTATAGGTTGGGAAGTTGAAGCTTTCGGAGTAATTGATTTATCAAAAATTGATGATATTGATTGGAGATTTGAATTAAGAAATTTGGATGAATTGGGAATTTGTCAAAGAATAAATAAATTTCCACATTACAAAATATAATCCAAACCCTTTCTATATTTAGCCGATTTTTTTATTGAGTTTAATCCTTTTTATGAAAATAACTTAATAATTTGGGGTATTATTGTCTGAAATCATGAAATATGTCATAAACAGTTTTTTTGTATTCTTTGATTAGTAGTATTTATGCATTACTTATCTAGCTAACAAATCTTAGAAAGGCTTAAATATAAGATATACAGTATATATTCTATATTAATGGGGGTTAATATGTTTGAAGCTAGTTGTAATGGATGCGAAGCGGTTTATAGTATTGAGGACAGCAGTATGCCTCAGTCTTTTAAGTGCTTATGTGGTTCAGAAAAGTTCAGTGTCAAAGAAAATACATTAGTTGTTGCTTAAATCTTGTTATATTATTAGTATAATCAGATATGCTAGTAGGCACCCCGCCGTTATAAATGGCATCGCCGGATAAAACTTATTCTTTTTACCGATATACATAAGATAAAATAATGCGCCTGCTGTGAAGAATGGAATTAAATATGCTAAATTTCCGTAGGTCTTCATTACCACCCCTGCAAATATTAATGGAAGCCCAATATCTCCACCCCCTAAAATTGCAAACTTGTTTTTTGAATATGGAATCATAATTCCAGGAAAAATATTCAGTTTTGTGTGTGACTTTGCCATTTTTACCATATGTTTTGTTTTGTTGACAGCAATATAATCATATATTGAAATTATTATTAAAAAAATTGTAATGCTAGCCAAATTCATGATTGGAACAAATACTGCAGCAAGCCCGCCATAAATAAATAATTCGCTTATGTTTTGTGTTACTACATTGTTTTTGAATATTTTTGCATATGATAATACTATTGATAAGATAATTGCTAGTTGACTTGATAAAAATGCTGCAAATGATATTAATAAACAGAAAACGACTGATAAAAAGAACCAAGCTTTCCATAACCATTGCACATTGAATTTTATTATTAATAAAATAAAAAAAGTAACTAACAATACCATAATCAACATTGGGATGTATGAAGTACCTTCTTCAAGATCTGGTCTTTCTATATCATATGGGAGGTCATTGTATTCTATTTCTTTTACTTCCTTACCATCTATTGTTTTTGTTTTTTCAATTGAATAAGAATCAACTATAAATAATCCAATAAACTGTGATAAGATAAAAATTGTCAATAAAATTGCAGTAATCTTTGCTGAGTGTTTCATTTATGATTTTAGAAACATATATAAATTAAATATGTTTCTATTTTCGTATGAAAGTAATCAGACATGTTCTCTTTCTTGGGAAATAATTAGAGGTGGTTGTGGAACATGTCTGTACTTTTATCCCGAAACTACACTTGCTGAGTTTAAGGAGAGATTTTAAAAACAGGGTTAAGATTGCATTATTATGACTGCCCAAGACAGAAGAATCGCCTACATGGATAAAGCACACGACAAAAAGGAGATAGATAGAGTTCTAAATCCATTTGTTAAAAAATGGTTTTTTTCAAAATTTAAGGATTTTTCATTGCCACAGACTTATGCAGTTAAAGAAATTCACGACAGAAATAATATATTAGTTTCAGCCCCCACTGGTGGAACCAAGACACTAACTGCTTTCTTAAGCATACTAAATGAGCTTGTTAATCTCTCAATGTCAAACTCTTTGGAAGATAGGGTTTATGCAGTTTATATTTCTCCATTAAAAGCATTGAACAATGATATTCACAGAAATTTAGAAGAGCCATTGAATGAGATAAAAGAACTGGCTAGAAAAGAAGGTGTTGATTTGAATATTAGGATTGCAACCAGAACAGGTGATACCACACCTAGTGAAAGGCAAAAGATGTTAAGGAAGCCACCACATATATTGATTACAACGCCAGAATCGTTAGCCCTCATGCTTGGAAGCCTAAAATTTAAGGAATTAATGTTTGATGTTAACTGGTGCATAATTGATGAGATTCATGCATTGGCTGACAACAAAAGGGGCGTTCATATGGCTTTAAGCCTTGAAAGGCTGAATGTTCAGTCTCCAAACTTAACAAGAATTGGATTGAGTGCTACCGTCGAACCAATAGAGGAAGTTGCTAGATTTTTAGTTGGTAGTGGAAGAAACTGCAAAATAGCAAAAGTTGGTTTTGTTAAGAAGTTTGATCTGAAAGTTCTTAGCCCAATAAAAGATTTCTTTGATGTTACAGCTGAAAAGATGCAAAATAAATTGTATGATTTATTGGATAAACTAATACAAGAACATAAGACTACATTAATATTTACCAATACTCGCGCAGGAACTGAAAGAGTGGTTCATCATCTGAAGGAAAGGTATCCATCTAATTATAGTGAGAATATTGGCGCACATCATGGAAGTTTAAGCAAGAAATATAGAACAAATATAGAAAAAAGACTGAAAGAAGGTAAACTAAAAACAGTTGTTTGCTCCACAAGTTTGGAGTTGGGTATAGATATTGGTTATATTGACTTGGTTATTTGTTTGGGCAGTCCAAAGGGTGTTGCAAGGTTTCTTCAGAGATGTTTGCCTTATGAATCAAGGGTCTTGCTTGCCGATGGCACTTATAAGGAAATTGGCGAGATTGTTGAAAAAAAGTTAGATGTTGAAATACTTTCATATGATATAAAAAAATGCAGGTTTGTTAGCAACAAAATTTCAAAATATCACAAAAATAAATCAAAAAATTTTTTAGAAATAAAGTTACATTCCGGGTCTAAAATCAGATGCACAGAGGAGCACCCCATTTTAACAAGAGATGGTTGGAAAAAATCAAAAAATCTTAAGAAAGGAGAGGATATAGCTGAAATTTTTGATTTTAAATATGATGACACCCCATATATTTACGAATTAATAAACAATAAGGATTTTTATGTGGAAAATAAGGAAGATTTTATTAAAGAATGTGTTGATAAATACATCATAGATAATAAAATTTCTTATTCTAAATTCGCCAAACTCATGGGGATAAATCAGAATAAATTACAGGATATTATGAGGAAAAAAGGAAGAAGAAAAAGCATTAGGCTTGATTTGTTCATAAAAATAATGAATCTTTGCAATGTTCATAAAAATACCTATCATCCCTGCCTTAAGGGATTGAAGAGCCAGTCCCATCATAGAAAATTGTTGTCTTTAAAACCGGATAAAGCGCTAATGTGGCTGGCAGGCATAGTCGCCTCAGATGGGTGCATTACCAAACACAAAAAAACAGGAGAATACAAAATAAAGATTGGAAACAAAGATTTGAATATATTAAAAAAATGTCAGTCTATTTTTAATAAGTATGGATTTTATCAAAAAATCAATACAAGAAAAAGAGATGGGATTATGTCTATTGAATGCGGATCTAAAATTTTATCCCAGATATTTATTTCTTTTGGCATAAAAACAAAAAATAAATCAATCGATTTGGAAGTTTCTAATGTTTTGTATAAGATGCCAAAAAATCTTGTTATACCATTTATTGAAGGAGTTTTAGAGGGAGATGGCAATGTCTCACAGGATAGAATAAGAATTTTTTCTGCTAGTAGCAAGTTTATTTCAGGTTTGCATAACCTCCTTAACAGGCATGGAGTTCATAATTATTTTTGTGAGCAGGAGGCAAAAGTATCAAAAATTGTTCCAAAAATTAATTTTAAAAATATATATTGTCTTTATGTTTCAAGAAAAAGGCACCTGAGAAAATTCCTAAAATATTGTATTTTTAATGAAAAAAAAGTTAAATCTTTAAGAAGCTCTGTCGATTACCATTATAAATCAGATAAGGATATTGAAAAAAATATTCATTGGACAAAAATAAAGTCAATTAATTATGCCAAACACAATGGATACGCATATAACTTAACTTTGGAAAATGAGCCCAACGATTATTTTGTTGAGAGTATCTTAACCCATAACTGTGGTAGATCGGGACACAAAATGCATGAAACAGTTAAAGGTAGATTAGTTGTTATGGACAGGGATGATTTGGTTGAGTGCAGTGTTTTATTAAAAAATGCAATGGATAAAAAAATTGACAGAATTGATATCCCAATGAACTGTTTAGATGTTTTGGCTCAACAGATACATGGCATGGCCTGTACCGAAGTATGGGACAAGTGGAAGATGTATGAGACTATAAAAAAAAGTTATTGCTATAGCAGTTTAACCATAAGTGATTTTGAAGAGATTCTTGATTATCTTGCCGGCAGTTTTGCAAGGCTTGAAGAAAGATATGTCTATGCAAAAATATGGTATGATCCGGAAACAAATCAGATTGGAAAGAAAGGCAGGATGGGAAGGGTAATCCATATGACAAATATAGGAACTATTCCTGACACTACAAATGTCAAAGTTAAAATCAATGATGTGACTATTGGAACTATTGATGAAGGATTTTTAGAGAAATTGAAAAAAGGAGATATATTTGTTTTAGGTGGAAATACTTATGAATTTAGATTTAGCCGTGGAACTGTCGCACAGGTGGTTGCTTCTATTGGTAAAAAGCCAACTGTTCCATCATGGTATTCTGAAATGTTGCCATTAAGCTATGATTTAGCCTCAAGCATCGGAAAATTCAGGAGGTATATGCTCGATTTGTTTGCCAACAAAAAAAGTAAGGAAGAAATAATTAATTATATTCATGAATACTTGTATGTCGATGAAAATTCTTCAAATGCCATTTACGAATATTTTTTAGAACAATTTTTATATGCCGATATACCACATGACAAAAAAATTATCGTTGAGTTTTATAACTCTGGCGCAAAAGACGAGAAAAAATATTATGTGTTCCATTCACTTTTTGGAAGAAGAGTTAATGATGTTTTATCAAGAGCCATCGCATTTGCTGCTTCAAAGATACATCAAAGAGATATAGAGGTGGGGATTAATGATAATGGGTTTTATCTGGCCTGTCCACAGGATAGAAATATCAATGTGATGAAAGCAATAGAATTGATTAATGTCAAGAATTTTGAAGATGTCATGAAGCAATCCATTGATGGCAGTGAGGTTTTAAAAAGAAGATTTAGGCATTGTGCAGGCAGAAGCATGATGATACTTAGGAATTACAAAGATAACAGAAAGAGTGTTGGAAGACAACAAGTAAGCAGCATGATACTTATGAATGCTGTAAAGAGAATCAGCAATGATTTTTGCATATTAAAAGAAGCAAGAAGGGAAGTTCTGGAAGATTTAATGGATCAGAACAATGCAAAAGAGATTTTAAAAGAAATTAAATCTAAAGCAATATCCATAGAAAAAATTGATACTAAAATTCCAAGCCCGTTTGCCTTTAATTTAGTTACTCAGGGCTATAATGATATCCTAAGAATGGAAGACAAAATCGAGTTCATACGAAGAATGCATCAGATGGTTTTGGCAAAAATTGGAAAATCCCACAAGATGGAGTGAATTATTTTACATCAAGCAGTTTCTTCAGCTTGTCAACATCAAATCCCACTATTATTTTTCCATCAATGTCTATGACCGGCACTCCTCTTTGCCCTGATTTTTCAATCATATCCCTTGCAGCATCCTGATTTTCTGCCACATTAACATCATCAAAGCTAAAATTATGCTCCTTTAGCCAATCTTTTGCCTTGTGACAATATGGACATGTTGGTGTGCTGTAAACTGTTATTTTATGTGTCATTTTGATACCTCATGATATCAGTTTATTTGTTGATATATAAATTTTATCTTTAACATTACCACTGAAAATCCTGCTGACTTCGATCTTCTTTATCTTTGCCTTGTTTTTCTTTCTTTTCAAATTGCCATGATACTTGGTCTTGTTTTTCTTTCGGTCTGATAAACTCTAATGCTATTCCGATTACCATTAAAATTGCTGATAACACTGTTGAAATTATTATTGATTTAGTGAGAAAATCAGTAAAAAACCTGCCGGAAAATACAGCTACTAATGCATCTTGTGATGGATCTAACTGCCAAAGGCTGTTTGTGAATATAATCCTATGCAATCCCGCCCAGAATGAGTTGAATGCAAACGTTATCAGTAGAAATATAACAACAGTTAATCCTATAGTCAGCATCGCCCCAAGAAAAATTGATTTAGGAATCATTTTATTTGATATCAGAATCAGAGTTATCAGCAGAAGTATCACTAGGACTGTCAGACCATAAAAAATATACAATGACAAAGATCTTAATGATTTTACATCTTCCATATGCGTTGCTGCGGTTGAACCCACTATGCCGGGATTAATGTCTTCTTTGTTCTTGAAATAAAGGACCACATTATTTGCTATGCTTTTTGCTGTTTCCTTATCAACATGCAGTCTGTCAATGACATCTGATTTTTCTATTTCCTTATTGAAGAAATCTATATCTGTGCTCATGTATAAAATTGGACCAGATATAAGCAATATTGGTATAATAATGGTTATTAACAACTGAATATACTTTCCATTCATGTTTTGCCTTTAATTGTTTACTTCTGCTATCAACTCATCAATAATCTTCCTGAATTCTTTCTCTTCTAATTCTAAACTACCCATCGCTTCATATCCATTGCCAAATCTTATGTATTTACAACCAAATATAAATGTCGGAACAGATCCCTGCTTGTTAGTGTCTCTGAATATTTTCATCTCTGATTCTGGCACTTCTGTTTCTACATCTTCTGTCAATGCATCGTCGCCTATGTCAACTTCCCATAAATATGCCGTTATCTTGCCTTCGTTAACATACTCATTAACAACTTTGGAATACGTCTCCTTAATCCACTGGCAGTGCGGACACCAGGTTGTTCCAAACTCTCTTATTATTGGTTTTCCGTCTTGCGTGCAAATATCATTACTTACTTTTATGAAAGTTTCTTTTTCCTGAGCAGGCGATGCCTCTATGTTTACCCTTCCGTTTACTTCCCTTTGCTTACAGGAAGCTACTAGCAATAATGTGAGCAGTAATATCAGTAGAATTGTTGATTTTTTCATAGTTTATTGAAATATTTGGGGTATTTAAGATTTCTGTTGCACTGTTTTATAAATCCATATCCCCGCCACAAACATGGGGATGGACAGTATTTGTCCCATTGTCAGAAACCCTATAACTATTTCCGGCTCCCTCACAAATTCTACTGCAAACCTCAGTGCAGAGTATAATATTAAAAATAAAGCAAATAACTCGCCTGTTTTGAAGTTCTTCGATTTAAAGTATAATACTATCAATATTAAGGAGTTTTTTAATGATTCATATAACTGTGATGGGTGCCTAAAACCATCTGAATCAGGAAATTTAACAGCCCACGGTACTGAAGTTATTCTCCCATATAATTCTCCATTGATGAAGTTGGCTATTCTTCCAAAGATTAATGATATTGCAAGGGGTATCATTAAAATATCTGCTAACTCTAAGAATTTGTAGTTATGTTTTTTTGAAAAGTAATATACTGCTATCATAGCGCCTAAAATTCCCCCATGTATTGACATCCCTCCATGCCAGAATTTAATAATTTCAACCGGATTCGAAATATAAAAGCCAAAGTTATAAAAGACTATGTAAAATAGCCTTGCTGTTATTAAAGAGCCCAATATTAAGTAAAATATAAAATCTTCTGGGTATTCTTTTGAGTTGAATGTTTTTTTCCCTAATTTGCTTTTTTTAAGATACAGCAATGTTAGTAAAAATCCGAGAAAGTATACAATCCCATAATATCTTATCTCTATTGGTCCAAATGATAAAAATACAGGATTGATATTGTGTATGAACATGCTTGGTCTATATGACAGTAATATTTAATAATAGTGGTTGTATTTTTGTGATATGCAGCTTACTTCAGACAATCATGATGAATTCAAGGAATGGGCTTTTAACACCGTAGAGGACATAAAAAAACTTGAAGGTGTAGAGCTGATAGAAAAATCTGAGGAATTTTTTGCCGATTATTATGACCAATATGCCGAATTACAGGTAAAACACACACAAAGAACCAATGATGAAATTGTCGATAAAGAACTTTCTTTTATGAGGGACGAGATAAATCCCGTTCTTGCTGAAGCTGGAGCCAAAATAGCAGAAAAGGTTATTAAAAGAGATGATTATCCGGCACAATTCAAGGAATATGTCAAGTCTGCAAGGGTAACACATGAATTATTTCACCCGGATATTCCCGAGCTACAGAAAAGGGCTGCAAGGCTAGAAACAGATTATGAGAAAAAATATGGCTCTCTGACTATAGAGGTCAATGGCGAAAAATTTCCTGTTACTAAAGCCGGGAAGTTATTAGAATCGTTTGATAAAGA
This sequence comes from Nanobdellota archaeon, assembly GCA_030699455.1. Taxonomy (GTDB): domain Archaea; phylum Nanobdellota; class Nanobdellia; order SCGC-AAA011-G17; family UBA489; genus JABIKK01. The sequence continues at coordinate 20,781 of JAUYMN010000008.1, forward strand.
TATAAGAAAAGAGGCATGGAATAGTTTGAAGAAAGCCTTTGTCGAAAATCAAGAATTCTTTGAAAAAAATTATATTGAACTTGTTAATTTAAGAAAAAAAATAGCTGAAAAAGCTGGATGCAAGGATTACATTGAATATATCTTCAAAGCTAAACTAAGAGAATATACCCCGCAAGACTGTTATGATTATCATGAAGCTGTAAAAAAGTATGTTGTTCCAAGAATAAATGAATTTCAAAAAAAGAGGAAAAGTATATTGAATGTTGAAAGGTTATATCCCTATGATTGTGGGTTTTCCATCAATGCAAAGCACGAGTTGCATCCATTTGATCCGAAGGATGAGAAAAAATTTGTGAGTGGAATTAAAAATGCTATAAATAAAATAAGCCCTGATATAGCCAAACATTTTCAGGAGATGTACGATAATAAAAGATTTGATTTAATTGCAAGGGAAAACAAAGCCCCCGGCGGGTATAATATGCCGTTTGTAACAAAACCTTATTCATTTATATTCATGAATGCAAATGGTACACACCGGGACTTGAATACATTATGTCATGAAGAAGGACATGCATGGCATGGTGGATTAACCATGAAATATAAATATCCCTTTGAGAAGGATTATTCTGCTGAAGTTGCCGAAACTGCTTCTACATTTTTGGAGCACGTTTCATCTGAAAAACTAAATGATTTTTACAGTGATGAAGAATTAAGATGGGCTCTGAAGGATCAATGGGCGAGTGAGATTGGACTTTTGTCGTGGGTTGCCACAATAGACAAATTCCAGCATGAAGTTTTTAAAACCGACGTGCTTGATAATGAAAAATTAAGAGAGATATGGAAAAGTGTATCTAAGGAATTTAGGGGCGAAGTGGTTGATTGGGAAAATGATCTTGATTTTGAGCAGATAAAATATGCCCAACAGCTACATCCATTTACACATCCTTTTTATTACATAGAATATGCTATTTGTTTTATTGCTTCCGCACAATTGATGAAAATATTTAGTGAAAATCCAAAAGAGGCATTAGAAAGATACAACAAGGGGCTTTCATTAGGCGGGACTGTGAGCACTAAAGAGGTTTATGAAACTGGTTTTGGGATACCTCTAAAGTTTGGCGAAGAACAGGTCAAACTAGCTGTTGAGCTTTATGAAAAAAAGTTAAAAGAATTAGAGTAATACTCCTATGGGGCAATGATCGCTTCCCATTATTTTTGGAAGTATGAACGAATCTTTTACCTTTATCTTTGGTGATGTTAAAAAGTAGTCTATGCGCCACCCAATATTTTTTGCTCTCGCACTAAACATATAGGACCAGTATGTGTAATTTTTAGGTTCTTTATTAAATTCTCTAAATGTATCTATGAAACTTTCTGTTAAGTTGTTGAATCCGTCTATTTCAATCTGCGTAAATCCTGCTGTTTTGTTGTAGTTTGATTTTGGATTTGCCAAATCTATTTCCTTATGTGCTACATTAAAATCTCCACAGACTATTATTGGCTTTTTCTTTTCCAGACTTCTTATGAAATTAAGGAATTCTCTGTCCCACTCTTTCCTGTAATCCAGCCTCACTAACCCTCTTCGGGAATTAGGGGCGTACACATTTATCAGAAAATATTTTTCAAATTCAAGAGTTATTATTCTTCCTTCTTTGTCATGTTTTTCAATATTCATGCCATATTTTACTGATAAGGGTTTTATTCTTGAGAATACCGCAGTTCCAGAATATCCACTTTTTTCTGCTGAATTCCAATAATGGTGTTCATACTGGGAAAGTATCTTGTCTACCTGATCTGGATGTGCTTTTGTCTCCTGTATGCATAATATGTCTGGGTCTTCCATTTTTATGAAATTTAGAAAATCCTTCTTCAAAACAGCCCTTATCCCGTTGACATTCCATGATATTATCTTCATTTTAATGATATTCTGTTAAGTGTTATAAGTTTATATGATTGGCAGGGTATATGTTTTTTTTCTTGATAAAGAATATAAGCGGTTTTATTAGCCATTCTAAAATGAATCCCTGGTTTTTTAAGAATAATCTGTATAGGTATGGCGTCTGGTTTGCTGTGATTATAATTATTTTTATACTAGGCATAATGATTGGGCAAGTCAGCAATAACCAAAAGAATGATTCAAAAGACCATAATAAACTCCTGGAGCTTGGTGACACAAAAAAAGTCACATCAACAATATTAGCGCTGGATTCTTATGGCAACGGTGTTGCTGCTAAATTAGTCACAGAAATAAGGAAAGGTAATGGATTGGTGCTTGTGAATGTCAATGATATTCTTGCTGATGTAAATGCGCAATATAGCGCAAGATTGGCAAAAATTGTTACTGAAAATCTAACAGGTCTTAAGCTGGATAATACCGATGTCATATTCAACATACTCACTGATGCAAGTATTGTTGGTGGACAAAGTGCCGGAGGTGTAATGGCTCTCAGCTTGTTGAGCCTTGTTACCAACAATACAATAAATAACAGTGTTATGGCTACTGGTGCAATTGACAGCAACGGCACTTTTGTTAGCGTTGATGGCGTATTGGAAAAATCAAAAGCTGCCAAGAAGGAGGGTGGCAAAATGGTGCTTGTTCCGATTGGCAACAGTGGAGATGTTAGCGAGTACAACAAAATCAGAAAATGTGGAGAAATTGATGTAAAGAAGTTTGTGGGCATTGATTTTGACGGAAAGGAATATTGTGAGACTATATTTGAGGAAAGAAAGATAAATATTGGAAGGGAGCTTAATATTGATGTAGTAGAAGTCAGCAACATACAGGAGGCAGAAAAATATTATTTTATATAACTCTGTACATAAATGAAAATAAAAGGAGATAAAATCAAAAGTTTATTGTGCAGGCATATTGGTATAAGAACAATTGTCCATGATATTGATAGAAACAGATACAATGTACATTAGAAGAAAGACTAAAAAAATTGCATTAATTTTGATATTTATATTTGCAGCTATATACCTATTTTTTATCTTATGGCATGCAGGCATAACTGGCAGTGTTGTAAACAATGAAAATAATATTATGCTCGATGAAGGCGAGCACTTCATTGAATACAGAGATTATAATTTTTCAGACAGAGAATATGACCTCAAAGATTACAGGAAAATGGATGTGTTTATATCTCCTGAAAGAGTGACAATGAGGGATGATTGCTATGTTCTTGCTGTTGCTACAAGCACAGAAAAGACTGAAAAGTTGATAAGGTCTTATGAAGGGGAATTTTTGGTAAGGCCGGGAGAACATGACCTCATAGAAGAAATAATGGATGTTTTTAAAATTGAACTTGACTATGTTGCCATTGATAACGTGGAAGAAGACATTTTTTATGGGCATATGGTCATGCACGATGATAATAAGGTGTTAAATCTTGATATCAAACCAAGTGATGGACTTGCCATTGCCTTAAGAACAGGCTCTCCAGTCTATATAAGTAATGAATTAATTGATAATCTTGCTGAGAATCGCTGTGGAGCATAATCTAAAAGATTTCCTACTTTAATATGGAAATACTTTAAAGCTAGTTTATATTTAATTGAAAATGGCGTGGTCTTTGAAAAAAAAGGATAATTCTGAACTTAAGCCTCTGAGGTTTACTAATGGGAAAACTCAAGAAGATATTGTTGATGAGGTTATGGAAGCAATTGGGAAGGGCCATAGAGTAATATTTTTGAAAGGAATCTGTGGAAGTGGCAAAAGTGCAATTTCACTAAATATCGCAAAAGAATGTGGAAGGGCAAGTATTGTAGTGCCTGTGAAATACTTACAGGAGCAGTATAAAACAGATTACAGTGATAACATGTGTGTTATGAAAAATGGTATTCCAATGAAGATACAAAACCTTACAGGAAGAAATAACTTTGACTGCCTATATGACGGAAATTCCAAGGCTGACGACAAGTTTTTACCATGTTCTATTGAACTAAGACAGGATAACTGGGATTTAATTAAAGCATACCTTAAGAACAACGAGGACGTTAATGTTGAAAATTTTACGGGTGTTGATGATGTCAGAAGATTGAGTGTTGCCGCTGCCTGTCCTTATTGGAGCCCCGTTATTGGCAAAGAATGGTTTGGAGATTATGGTTTAACAAGTGCAAAACAGTATACTTATACTGGGCTAAAGGGAAAGGAGTTTATAATCCATAAAAGAAAAGATGGATGCAAATATTATGAGCAGTTTATGAGTTATTTAGACGCTGATGTTCTAATTTTTAACAGCAGAAAATATGAAATAGAAAATGCACTAGATAGGAAGCCTGCAACTGATGTTGAAATAATAGACGAATGTGATGAGTTTTTGGACAAGTTTAGTGATGAAAAGCACTTAAACTTGAATTTTATGCAGAAAAAGATTGATGAAGTTTTTAGGAGAAATACAACTCCAAGCGATGTAAAAGAAGTTTTGGGAGAGATTAATGGCATGTTAAGGGAGCTTATCGGGGCCAAATGGATGAAAAGCATGATTGATGATGAAGAAATAATCGAGTTAAAAAATACTAAACTGAAAGATTTATTTGCCAAGATATTAACTAACGAATTTTTGATGGAATATGAGGAACTTGAGCCATACTATGCTTTGGCAAAGAATTTTGAAAATCTGATGGAAGATACTTATGCGGCTTTCGACCTAAATAAGAGGGAAGACATTATTGCCCATATCGTAAACATAAATCTTAAGAGAAAATTTAACGAAATTTTGGATAAAAATAAAGTTTTTGTCATGATGTCCGGCACCTTACATAGCGATGAAGTCCTAAAAGATATCTTCGGTTTAACTGATTTTGTAGTTATTGAAGCTGAAACCGAACACAGGGGTATTGTAAGAAAAAACATAACCGGCAGAGAGAAGAACTGCAGATATAGGGATTTTCAGGAAGGAAGAATTACCAGGAAGGAATACTTGGAAATTTTGCAGGAGTGTATCATGTGCGCTGAAAAACCAATATTAATACATGTCAACAGTTATGCAGATATGCCTACTTGCGAAGAAAAAGAAAAATACAACCTAAACATCATGAGCCGTGAAAAACTGCAGGAACTGCAGGACAGATACAAGAAAGGCGAGTTGTTGCAGATGTTCAAGGATGGGAAAATTGATGTATTATACAGCACAAAATGTAACAGGGGTGTTGACCTTCCAGGTGATATGTGTAAAAGCATAATATTCACAAAGTATCCATTTCCTGGTATGAAAGATATTTTCTGGAAAGTTTTGCAAAAAAAGAATCCTGAAGAATTCAGAAAATTTTATTTTGATAAAGCAAAAAGAGAATTTATTCAAAGAATTTACAGAGGACTTAGAAACCATGATGACATTGTTAACCTGCTAAGCCCTGACTTGAGAGTCATGAGATCAGGATTATCCTAAGAGGTGAATTGCCGCTTCTATTACTATAACTGCAACTATCATTGCGATTACTGTTTTTGGGCTTATCTCAAATTTAGTTTTATATTCATCAAAATACCTTACTAATCCACCACCTGATTGGGGCATCTGAATTTTTTCTTGTACCATGATTATATGTTTTAGAGAGTATTTAAAAGGGTTTTGATTCAAATTAAACCTATTTCTGAACAGTCTATGCTATAGCCACAATTATCACAAACTCTTTTGCAGTGCCTATCCTTTAATTGATGATTGCAAACAATGCAGTTTTCCATTTTTATTGTTACATTATACAAATTTTATTAAGCTTTTGTTAGTCTTGATATGTGCCCATAGTTGTGTGAGCCTTGAAAAAAAGTTAGGAGTGAATAAGCCACCTTCTGTTGGTCTTCTTTTCACGAAGATAAGAGTAGACCATTCCAACATTCAACTTAGCGTCTTAATGACTTGCACCAACCAGGGCTCGTTGTTTCATCGTTTCCTTTGCAAACGCTCGACTGGTTATCTTATTGTTTTCACAAACAATGTCAGGTATCATTACATACCCATGGCTTTTAATCCATGCAATCTCTTTGCTTAACAAACAAAGGCCGTGTTGTTTCTGGACGGTTGCCATCCATTTCTGGATCTTCTCAAAGAGAAGTGGTTTTTAATGGTGGGCGGACTTTCCTCAGTGTAAACACCGATAGTTGGATGACACTCCTAACTATTGTATTGGTTTAAACTGCTTTAAAAAGGTATTGAAAAGGTCCGTAGGACGACGCCCCTCTCTCTTTTTGTTTCTTTTTTCTAAAAAGAAAAGTAAGCAATCAAAAAATTGAATATAATTTCTGTTATGCTCTCCGAACGAAGTGAGAACCTGCAAGGCGTGGCAAAATCTCTTCGAGATTTTGCGTTCAGAAGGTCGCTCGGTGGTGGGACGGTGCGCGTTTTATTTAATATGGACTCTTCCAAAAATAATTGAAATATTTCATGAAACTTTCTTTAATTCTGTCAGATTCTAATACAAATGCAAAAGATTGTTTTCCCCACAAAATTTGTACTACTTTATTTCCAAAAATAATTGCTACCATGGGCACATACATATCTTTTGGGAGTGAGCAATATTTATAGTAAGCTTTCTTGTGTTGGCTTATTTTTTCTGGTTCTAAATCTTTCAAATAAGTACCATAACTAACTAAATCATTCATCATATGCTTTTTTTTAATTCTTCGTTCCATCCAATGTTCAAACCATACTTGTAAATTTTCAGGAACTGTTTTGTAGTTTTCAAAGCTATTTCCTCCTAACCAAAATGATTCTTTATGCTCAAGTATCTCTTCAAAAAGCGTTTTGATTGCCTCATTGCCCCTAAAAATTTCTGCCATTATTTCAGGTTTGGAGAGTTCAAAAAGTTTTTTTATGTCGGGAATTTGTTCTTCTAGTTCCTTTAATCTTTTCTCTTTTCCCTTTATTTCTTCAAGAAGCTTATTTGGGTGTGTGCATTGGTAAGTTCTCTTGCCTTTTTCAATAGTATAAGAAACAAGCCCTGCTTCTATTAATTTATTCAGAATGTCATAAATATTTCTTCGTTCTATTCCTGTTTTTTCTTGTATTTTGTTAATAGTGGATATGCCCAATTCTAGAACTGCCGAATAAACTTTGATCTGCCCATCGCTTAAACCTAATTCCTTCAGATTTTTAAGTATCATATGGTGTTGTATAATACCACATATATTTAAATATTTAGTCATATCAATACTATTAACAAGTAACAACAAATGTAAGGAGGTAATCAAAATGAACATAAAAAAAATTTATGAAGCAGGCAAAAAAGGATTGGCGGGAATTGTTTTAGCAGGTACTCTCGCGTTAAATGGTTGTGTAGATCACCAAGAGCATACAACTCAAGAATTGCCTTATTTTGCAGTTAAAAACATAGAAACAGTTTTGGCAATGGATCATGGAGAACGACCAAGACATGTAGAAAATGGTGTGGTTTACACGCCAATGGTAAGATTTGACACTCAATTTCCACAATTGGAAGGAGTAAAAGCACAACAAGGAGATAAAACATACATTTTTCGGTCAAGCATGTATGATGGACGTTTAACTGAAATAAGCAACACAGAAGGCGAAGCATATCTAAGAGTTGGAATGCTACCGGAAGAATTTAATTCCTTTAACGACGGAGTAGGAAAAGGTGCTGACACAAGCTATGCCAAGTTTATAGAAGAATTTAACAAATAAAGATAAATTTTTATTTTTTTATTTTTTAACGCGCCGTCCACGTGGGGGGGGGGGGGGGGGTTGGTAGGGAGAAGAGTGACCTTCTGAATTACGCCTAACCCTTGTTATACAAGGGTGAGGAGCGAAGCGACGAAAGCGTAGCGTCCCCAAGTGAGCGAAGCGAACGCAGCGTAAGGCACAGGGACACGTTCCATCAAGTGAGCACAGCGAACCATCCAGAACAAGAATCAAGGGGACACTCTCTTGATGGTGCTTACACACTTGTAACTTTTTATTGAGAAAACGGGGGCAACTACAATGGCTTTGCTATACCCCACATCACATTAAAATAATTTGTAAATGCTTTAGCACTATCTTCACTTATGATTTGTATTGTAGTAATCTCTTTCTCTTGAATGATACCAATAATAACAACATCTTCATAGATCATATAACCCACTCGTGCTATAAAACTTTTTGGTAGAACACGAATATTATCTTTTTTCATTATTGAGAGAAGATCTTTTACTTCTGGAATATTAGGCTGCACTGTTTTCATTTTCATCTTTTTTGCTTTTTGCTCAATGAATTTTCTAGAAAATTTTAATGCTTTAAAGAAAAATAATCCCCCGCCAACCCAGTAAACATTCTTATTTGATTTTACTGCTTCTTCAACTACTGCTTTTGCACCCTCTAATCCAACAAAAACGTTGATTTTTGGTGATTTTTCTTCTGATTCATAAAAACTTTTTAGGTTTGGAAGAGCATCATTGAGAATTTTGTTTTTTTCTTCAAGAAATATCTTAAGACTTTCTGGATTTGTGGCTTGAAAGTATTTCACTCCATTTTTTATTTTGAAATTGACAATTCCTCTGCGAAGAAGTATATTTAGGTTGTCATAGATTGTTCTTCGGTGTACTTCTGTTTCTTTAGATAATTGAACAGCAGTAGATTCTTTTTTCTTAAGAAGAGCGAGGTAAATTTTTGCTTCTGTTTCTGAAAGTCCAATTTTTCTTAGTGAGTCTTGTAAATCCATTCTAACATATATTATTCTTAGTTTTATTTAAACTTTTCGTTATTGGTGTGGAAATCCCCACACATTGATTTATATTCTTAAATATGACTACTAAAGAATAATGAACACCCAACTAGATAATCCATTTAGAGAAGAGCAAATTGCAGAGATTTATTCTAGGCATAGCCATAAATATCATGCTCATCAAAGAGCATTTGAAGCATTTAGGACACTTATCCCTCTAGATAGCCGAGTTTTAGAAATTGGCGTAGGCACAGGTGCTTTTACAGATTTATTGCTTTCTGTTGGATATGATGTTAAAGGTATTGATAGATCAGAAAAAATGCTGAAAAGAGCCTCTGAACGAGTTCGTGCTTTATCTGAACATTGCGATTTGTTGGATCATGATTCTTCCGGAAAATATGATGTTGTGGTTTCGCATAGTGGTGGATTTACATTCAAAAGAGGAAAATTTGAGACGTATTATCAAGATGAAGACAATTTAGAGAAAGCACTTCAAAAAGTTCATAATGTTCTTGTTGATGAAGGAAGATTTCTTGTAGATAAAGGAGAACATGAATCCGAGATAGATTTAGGAGATGGAACAATATTCTCCGTAGAACAAGAAGATAGAGAAAAATCTCGGATTTATACTTATACTTTCAAGCAAGGAGATAGAGAGATTACGAAGCAACAAAGACGTTTAGTATTTTTTCCAGAAGAATTGCAAAGAATGAGTTCTCCGTATTTTAATTGGAATTTTGCAAATAAACTTTGGATAATTGGTGAAAGGATATGATGAATCAATTAAGACAATCATTAAGAGAATTTAAGAGTGATTTTGATAGAAAAATTGTCGCATATTTTGATGCAAAAATTGGTGAACAAGCAAATCCGGAGTTGAAAGAAGTTTTTGGTCATCTGAAAGATTATGTTTTAGCAGGGGGGAAACGTCTTAGACCGAATATTCTTTACAGAATAAATCAAGAATTCAAACAATTAGATGGAATTGATAATGTTCTTCTTGCTTTTGAGTTTCTTCATAATTCTACGTTAATTGATGATGATGTGATAGATGAACATGATACAAGAAGAAGCAGAGCAACTCTTCCAACAGTTTATGGTGATAGAAATTATAGAGGAGATTTTGCTGCTTTGTTAAGCGCTAACTTACTAAGAAATGCAGGAATTGATTTAATTGTAAATTCAGAATTATCAAGAGATTTTCAAAGAGAATGTGGGTTGGCGTATCAAGACATAGGAAGAAGCATAGATTTAGCACAAATTCTCGATTTAGAATATAGGGGAAGATTGAATTTATTAGAAGAAGATTATATTGCTCAAGCAGATTTAGTGGCAGCAAGATTTATCGCTTATATGTTTCAACTCTGCACACCTGAAAAATACAAAGAAGAATTTTATCAAGTAGGAAGAAATTTAGGGATTGCATTTCAGTTAGCAGATGATTTAATGGATATAGATGCAACAAAGCAGAAAGGTCGTGGTCTTGGCTCAGATATTAGAGAAGGAACACCAACATTATTATCAATTTATGCTTCAGAAAGATTAGAGGGTGTAGATAGAGAAAAGTTTAGAGGATTATTTGGCAAAAAAGATTTAACAGAGGATGAATTACAATGGATTATTACTCAATATGAAAACAGTGCAGTCATAGAAGATTCAAGAGAAAGAGTTAGAGATTACATTAATAGAGCAAATCACATTTTATCAGATGTGGGAATTCCTCAAGATCATTGGATAGTCGCATTTGGTGAGTATAGTTTACAGCGATCTCATTAGTTGCCCCCGTTTTCTCAATAAAAAGTTACAAGTGTGTAAGCACCATCAAGAGAGTGTCCCCCATCATTTTTAGTGTCCCGAGTAATATGTCGTATAATCGCTGTTAAACTCCCCGAACGGAACGAAGTGAGGTGAAAGCGCAACGTGGTCGACCGAAGGGAGAGGTTCGGTGCTCGCCGAAAGTTTGTTGTTATAGTAGTTGTTGAAAAATATATTATTAACTTTCAAGTAGTAAAAGAAACGAAAGATTTATAAAGTATAGCAAATAACTATCAATATGAAAATGAATAAAACTTTAACTAGCATCGTTTTGGCAGGAGCTTTAGCTCTTAGTGGCTGTAGTGGAAAAGTCGACGATTCTAGATATGATTTCAAGGGAAAACTTGGAGATGAACAGGTAGAATTTATACGACAAGGCAATTTTTTGGTCTCCTCTGTAGATGATGGGTTATATTTAACAGTTACAAAAGCAGATGGAAAAACTATAACTTATATCGACAGAGGAAATGATTTGAAACTAGATGAAGTAATAATCGGATACGAAGTTTATATAAATGATGCTGTTGGACAAAACGCATTAGAATTGGCACAACAACAATTTGATGGTTATTTGACAAAAATTCTTGAATATAAACAGCAAAAAGCTGTTGATGCAATCAAGTAAATCTTTCGTTCTATAATTTTTATTTTTCAACAATTTCATTAAAATTTTGTTAGGCAAAGTTACGAAGTAATTTTGTGAAAGTTTTCTGTTATGATTTTAACGAAGATAACAACATTAGAATTTTTGGTTTTAACCTCTGTGAGGCGAGCCCCGAATTGAACTTAATGCCTGTTATATTCTTGAACGGAACGAAGTGTAATGAGACGAGCAAAGCGAAGAGTTTTGCGTTAGCAAGATTGTACATAATCGCTGTTATATTCTTCGAATGAAATGAGGCCAAAATCTGAAGGATTTTGAGTTTCTGATGGCACAAATTATATAAATCATTACATATGGAATAATATTATGAAATATAGAATAACAATGGAACAAGACGAAAAAGGCATTTATGTTGTAGAATGTCCAATTCTTCCTGGATGTATATCTGAAGGTTTAACTAGAAAGGAGGCCTTAGATAATATTAAAGATGCTATTAAAGGATATATAGACAGTCTAAAAAAGCATAATGAGCCAATACCTCTATCAATTGATGAGGAAATGGTGGAAGTAAATGCCTAAACTTCTTTCGAATCTTTCTGGCTTAAAACTTGTAAAATTATTTTCTAAATTAGATTATGAATAGATCATCAAACCGGCAGTCATATAATATTAAGACAGAATAAATATCCATTTAGAAGGTTAACTATACCAAAACATAAGTCACTAGCAAAAGGCACATTAAGAGCAATTATAAAACAATCTGGACTAACAAAAGAGGAATTTTTAAAGTTTCTAACCTAATTGTGCCATCAGAAATTGTACATAACTTCTGCTATATTGTCTGGGGTTTATCCCCAGATTAACCCGTTAGGGTTGAAGTATGACGCAAGAACCAACATTAAGGAGTTTTGAACAAATTGACCGTAACTGATTAGCTGGCGAGACTAAGCCACAGTTGCTAATAGGTTGCCTTTCATAATGGGATGCTGTATGGCTTCAGAAAATTACAAGAGAAGCTATTGAAGGGAATAAGGAGAAAAGTACGAAGCCGAGATTGATTTAGACATCATCTTTTGGCTAATTCCATTTGAGCATCTCATTATAAAATGCTTCTGCTTGTTTTTGATCAAATTTATCTGGGTCTCCTAAACACCTTGTTTCAACAAAATTCTTGTTCTCATCGTAAATGTTCCATATAACATACTTGTAGGTCTTTCCTATATCTCCAGTTTCAGAAATTATTGTTTTTTCAATGTATGCATTAACATTGCCCATTCCAAAGAAATAAGTGTAACCTCCGCAGTAGTACTTGTTAAGGTTTTCACCTTCTTTAGTTCCCTTTCTACAATTAGCAGATCCTTTTATTGTCCATCCATCATAAGTTTTCCCACTTATATCTGTGGTTTCATAAGGTGTTCCTTCATTGTGAAATTTCATTTCCACATTAATCTGTGGGCAATTAGATTTAAGGGTTTTTGAAAATTTCTCAGTACCTTTTTTGAATATACCTTCAAACTGGTTATTTGATTTTGTTGTCAGATTGGTTTCAAAATTAGAACTACTCCCATAATGAATTTCTTGTTGATCTGAATTGTGTATCAGGTATAATGTAATTGCAATCACAAAAATCCACAAAAATAAATTTGAATGATCCATTCTAGATATCCTTACAAGATATGCTACCAAAACCAGTCCAACAGCTGTAAAGATAATGCTTGCCACATAATCAATAATTCCAAGATAATTAGCAAGAATAAATAGCACCCATATCGCACCAGTATTTATTACTCCCCAAAACAAAAAGGATTTGTCAACAATAAATTTTTGTTTTGTAGTAAATATCTTTGCAAATTTTGCTAATATTGTTAATCCAAAACCCATAAAAATCAGCTGAAAGAAACTGTTCTCAATGTTTAAGTAATTTAAGAGATAACCCAAAACATACAATGAAATAGAGTGAATGACAATCCAAATTAAAGACCATTTCAAACTAAAGTTTTTCATTTTTGTTGCGTTTCATATTCTGGAATTCTTCTTTTCACTTGCTTCCGCCCACATGAACCCAATTTTTTTTGAAGATAGAAATCATCTTTTCTCTAGCTCCATAATCTGTCTTAATTAAGAGATATAAAAAGTTTGTCTATGGATATTTTGCAAAGTTAAAGAATGGTATCACCTTTTTTCTTAAGAAAAAGAGTGGAAATGGGAGCAAACTCCTAAAAGGAGGTACCCACCATGAATGGCATTTGAGACAGCAAATGCCATTCAAGAGATATAACAATTATTACTAGTAAATTATTCCGTTCACATGATTTCTAAGTTTTATTCTATCCATAATGCCAAAATTGATAGGACGTTCGTACTTCAATGTATGTATCAAGTAAAAATTTCCATAATTTTTTCAATAGAAATTTCTTGGTTAATTATGGATAAAAGAATTATTAAAAAAATAATAACAATGATTGATAGAATTATTTTTGATGCTATGGTTTTTCTTTCATATTTTTCTTCATTCGGCTGGTTTTTTTGTTCTATAGTTGGTGTTGGTTTTATGTAATCTCCTTTTTTAAATTTCTTAGTAAATTTTTCAATATCCCTATCCAATTGTTCATTCTTAAATTTTTTTTCTATTGATACTTTTTTTCTTCTGTTTTTTATTTTATTTATTCTGCCATAATCTCCATTGCATCCATGTTCTTCTGGAAGTCTGCAATTTTCACAATGAGATTCATCACAGTAATTACACACAAAAGGTATATGATTTATTTCTTTTTCACAAGAATCACACTTATTTTTAGGTCTTGGTTTTCTTCTCCGCCCCATTCTTCTTTGGTTCCAAGCATGTTCATCAAAATCCTCTTCTTCATACTCTTCCCTATCATTCTCATCTTCTTCTCTATCCCATCTCTTAGAAAAAGTTCCCATTTTCAGCAGAAATTTTGTGTTACGTAGATATCATACCAATTTCCTTCTGAACTCTCAAGAACAGAAACTCCAATTCCATGGTTCCTATGGTGGGGAGTAAGTATATTTTCTCTATGTCCTGGGCTACTCATCCAACCATTGACTATATTTTCGGCTACTTCTCCCATTGTACAAGGATGGGAATGAGTAGCACCTACAACGATCAGTTCTCTAGTGATGTCATAATAATCCAATGCAAGATTCTCAGCTCCCTCGGATAAATAGGTTTCGTATTGTTGTGTAGTAATTTCATAAATGCCATATTCACCTTCTTCTATCTCAGTTTCTTCTGGATAGTATATTGTATCGATTGGAACTGAACAATAATAATTTGCTTGTTTGTATCTATAGTCAAATCTATTTCCTTCAAGATCTTCATGTTCAAAATGTTTGTTTTTGGCCATATAGTCACTATACTTTCTTGCAATTTGGTTTAATTCTTCATCCCATTTTAACATATTAAGTTTGGCATTCTTTCTTTCAACCCTTACCTTCCTATGTATCAACAATTCTAATTCTTCAACATTGATATCTTCACATTGAATATTGCTTTCAAAAGAGTTGGTTTCATCTTTATAGCTTTCTGTGCTAATATCATCAAAATCCAAAAAATAAATACCTACCAAAAAAATAGAACCAATAACTAAAAGTGGAATAATCCGGCTTGTTGGAATTATAACTAAAAAGCCTTTCTTTCTATACATTCTGCCATTGACGGGATATAGGTCTCTTTTAAATTTTTAGGTCCTGGGTAACTGATTAGCTACTTTTGAAACGGAGTTCAATTCAGCCTTCTTTTGTAGAATTTTTGTATTATACGGACAAAAAGGATGTTAAATTAGCCTCTATTTGACATAGCTAATCAGTTACAATTGACCAAAAGATTTAAATATGTGTAATCACATTTCTACACATAGGTGATCAAAAATGACTAATTTAACATTAGCAATTCCAGAAGATTTGCATGAAAAAATGAAACATCACTCTGAAATAAGATGGAGTGAAGTAGTGAGAAAATCAATCTCTCAGAAGATTGAATTATTAGATGCAATGAATAAAATTGCAAGTAAAAGTAAGTTAACAAAGAAAGATGTAGATGAAATCTCAAAGAAAATTAAAGCAGAAACATTTGATGAGTTAAACAAAAAATGATCATCATTATTGATGTTAATGTTTTTCTTTCTGCTTTAATTAAGGATTCAACTTCAAGAGAAATTTTGTTAACATACGAGCAAGAATTTTGTTTTCCAGAGAGATCATTGCAGAAAATACGAAAGCATAAATCTCTTATTCAAAAGAAGTCTGAACTTTCTGATTTAGATTTTCTGAAGTTGTTTCATTCTTTATTAAAGTTTATCAGAATCATTCCTGATGAAGAATTATTAGATCAATGGGATGAAGCGATGAAAATAATGGCACACATTGATGAAGAAGATGTGACTTTTATTGCAGCAGCATTGAGTCAGAATAATGCAGTAATCTGGTCTGATGATAAGCATTTTGAGAAACAGGATAAAGTGTTTACACTAAAAACAAAAGATTTGGTCAATTTATTTGAGAATAACTAATTTCAAAACGCCTCTCTTTTCTTTGTTGGTTCTGAGTAATATTCAATATAATGCCTGTTATGTTCTCCGAACGAAGTGAGGACAAGCGAACGAAGTGAGTGAAGAGTTCAAAAAAGACTTTCTATGTGGTAATATATCTCAAAAGATATAAACTCCTTAAAAATTTATCTTGGAGAATAAGGTAATTGTGGGACAGAATATCGTGTTTTAAATTCTCTATTTATTCTTTCGATCTTGTTATGAATGTACTCCATTTGACCATATAGCCGACAATCTGCGATACAGTTCTCTTTACCACCACTATCTTGAAACGATTGGTGTGCTTCTTTGAAATCATTATCTAACATTTCTATAAGGGCGTCTAAACCATGGGCTGATATTTTATGTTTCATAACTACTAATAAGTTACAAATTATATATAAATCTAACGGTTTTTCTATGGTTCTGACGGGCTTTCTCATGATAATTGAGCTTATCATGATGCTACAGTCTTTTTTGAATTGAATATAATTTCTGTTAGTTTCTCCGAATGAAATGAGAACGAGATTTTAGTGCAACGATGCTGAAGGCAAAAATCTCGAGTTCTGGGCTTGCCGAAAATTCGTTGTTATTGTAGTTGTTGAAAAATAAGTTATTAACTCTCAAGTGGTAAAAGAAACGAAAGATTTATAAAGTAATTAGTTTTCGTAAGTATTACAATGAAACTATATCAAAAAATTGCAACATATACATTTATTGGTGCTGCAAGTTTAGGATTATTTGGTTGTGATAAAAAAGATTCACAACGAGCAACTGAACAACCATTACCAGCTGAAATGAGAACATATGAAGTTAGCCCATATGTATTTGGTAAATCTAAAATTAATTATGACCATTTACCAAATCTAGGATGGTCGGACATGATTGGGGTAACTTGCGGAGATTTAGATGGTGATGGAGATTTAGAAGTGATTGTTGCAACAAAAGATGGATTAACAATTTACGAAAACAGAACAGAACAAAAAAGATAAATTCTTTCGTTCTATAATTTTTATTTTTCAACAATTTCTTTAAATTTTTGTTAGACAAAGTTACGAAGTAATTTTGTGAGTTTTCTTTTATGATTTTAACGAAGATAACAACATTAGAATTTTTGGTTTTAACCTCTGTGAGGTGAGCCCCGAATTGTGTTGAACAATATATATGCGAAGAAGCACGAATTCCTATATTTTAGACGTTATGAAGGCATTATTTGGAAGATTGAGTTAGAAAAACTGTTTTCTTTTATGTGTAGTAAAAACAACTTATTTTTGACTTTTAACCGCATTTTCTTCGATTTTTTTGAATTAAGTTTTTTTAAGAGTTTATAGTAACTGGTTTTAATGGCTTTGGATGTGCTTTATAACATGAAAAGAGAGTTGTTTAGGAGGAAGCTGTCTCCAAGAACTGTTAAAACATACCTGCTGTATGTTAGATTATTTCTTCGAGCAAATAAAGACATCAAGAAACTCGCGAATCTGCTTTAGGCTTCTTCGCAGTATTTACTACAATTCTTGATTAAATCTAACCATCAATTCTCACTTAAGTCTTTTTTATCAACCGCCATCATAACTTTCATAAAATCATTAGGAACCAGAAGTTTATCAAACATAGATGACGTTAACTTTACAGCTGGTGAAAAGGCTTAAATAATTTTGCGGGATGGATTGAGTACACTGAAGCGCTACAATAATGGTCTACTCAATTTTAATCTTTATGGGAGAAGAAATTCAGAATCAATACACTAGTGGGGTATGAACTTAAAATTATTGCTAAAGGCAATGCGCCTGGAATTTGACAGGTTAATTCTACAACATATGCTCCTGACGAAATTGCAGTTTCTGCCATGAAGTATGTTTAAGATGCTATTGAAAATGATGGAGCATTAATGAGGCAGTCTGATAGAATTACTACAATAGACAGGCCTATGATTAAAATTGTTTGCTCTGATAGTTACACATTAGTGCACCCAGCAACTATTGAAGATATGTTAAAGTACAGAAGAGGGCATGGGACAATGGCAAGAAAGCTGGCTCCATCAAGACCATAACAGGCTTAAACAAATTCTATGAATAACAGGAGATACATAATTGCTATGCCTAATAAAAATATTGACAATTCTGATAATGATTGTGTAATGCCTTTGTCTTTATGCAGATGTATCTGCGGTATTAAATCAGATGCAGCTATGTAAATAAATCCTCCAGATGTTATTGGTATAAGATAATTCGGCAGTGATGATAAATTTGAGCTTAATAACAAAGTTATGACTGCTCCTAAAATTGCGGTCAATGCTGTTATAAAATTAAGAAATACTGCTCTTGTTTTTTTAAAGCCTGCATGCAATAATACTCCAAAATCTCCAATTTCCTGCGGTATTTCGTGCAATATGACTGCTATTGTTGTTGCAATTCCAAGAGGAACGCTTACTATGAAACTTCCTGCAATCAATATTCCATCAATAAAATTGTGCAATGAATCTCCAACAAGGTTCATTATGGCGTATGAAGGTGTTTGTTTTTTGTGATGGTGCAAGTGACAATGCCCCCAATGAACAAATTTTTCTAATATGAAAAATATTATGATCCCCAATAAAATAAATAATGAAATATTTAGTGTAAATCCTGATTCTGCTGCTTCAGGGATTAAGTGTATGAATGCATCTCCAAGCATAACTCCTGCTGAAAGACTTACTAATAAAATTATTGTCTTATCTAGATGATTTTTTTTGAATGAAATGCTTGCAAGACCAACAAGGGAAATTAAGCTTACTATAATCACGCTTAGTAAGGTATACCCCCAAATGTTCACCTCTTGAATACCAAACATATTGCTGATATATTAAATTCTTTTATAAACGTTTTGCCAAATGTTTTTATAGATGCATAATTTCCTAATCTTATGGATGCTGGGAGAAGATTATCTGGATTGATAAAACCTTTTGTTTTTCTTGTGGGTTTAGCTTCGTGCAGTAATGAGAAGTCAGACCGGCACACCATTGATGAAATTTTACACAACGCAAAACCTGATGTTGTTTCTGTATGTTATGATAAAGAAGATAGAACACTTAATGAGTTTATCTCAATCATTCATGAAGATCATGGGATAGCTGTTATTAGAAGGGATGTTGGAAAATTTAAAAACAGTTCCTATGCATTTTGGGGCGCACAGAATGACAGGAATACGGTTGATATCATATTCTGGTATGGGTCTGATAAAAAACTTGATAGAAACAATTTGGAAAGTATAAACCGAATATACTCAAGAAATAACAAAAATTATTTTGGCGTGTTTGGATTAAATCCTAATCTGTCCCTTAGAGCTATTGCAACAACAGAAATAGGCAATAAATTAGCTATTAGATAGTTTTATAATCTTTTGATTTTTTATTAAGTATATGAAACCGCAGGAAAAATTTGACTTGATTACCAGGAATCTGCAGGAAGTTATCGGAAAAGAGGAAATGCTGAAGATACTGTATGACAGGGATCTCAAAGTTTATATTGGATTGGCCACTACAGGCAGACCACACATAGGTTATTTTTTGCCGATGGTCAAAGTTTCTGATTTCTTGCAGGCAGGATGCAAAGTCAAGATATTATTTGCAGATATGCATGCTTACCTCGATGACCAAAAATCCATGTGGGATCAATTAAGCCATAGGATGGAATATTATGAGTTTGTTATTAAAGAATTATTAAAGTCAATAGGTGCACCGATAGAAAAACTAGAATTTGTAAAAGGTACTGACTATCAGCTTGACAGTGAATACACACTTGATGTATACAAACTCACTACAATTTCAACTGTCAGAGATTTGAAGAAAGCCGGAGCTGAAGTTGTCAAGCAGTCCGACAATCCAAAGATGGGTTCTTTATTATATCCAATACTGCAGGCACTGGACGAACAATACTTAGGGGTGGATGCACAATTTGGTGGTGTAGACCAGAGAAAAATCTTTATGTTCGCAAGGGAATATTTGGAAAAAATAGGCTACAAAAAAAGAATACACCTCATGAATCCCATGCTACCAAGTCTAAGGGGGGATAAGATGAGCTCTTCAGTTTTGGGTGGAAAAATTGATTTGCTAGACAGCGATAAAGAAGTTATCAAAAAAATGAACAAATGTTATTGCCCTGAAGGCGAGATTGCTGGCAACGGTGTCTTAATGCTGATGAGAAATGTGATATTCCCCATACTAGAGAATAGCAAGAAGAAATTAGTGATTGAAAGATCTGAAAAATATGGCGGAAATATAGAATTCAAACAATATCAGAATCTGGAAGATGCATATGTTGACAAAAAAATACATCCGGTTGATTTGAAAGGTGCAGTTGGAATAGAATTGAACAAGTTATTAGAGCCTATTAGAAAAGCTTTTAATAAAAACAAAAAATTGCAAAGCAAAATGAGTTTTGCTTATCCTTAGACAGCAATATCAAATTTTATTTTTGGATGTGATTTATAGTCTTTAATTTTAGTGTCGGTATACTTCCATTCAAACAGTGAAAAACACCCATCTGAAACTGTTTCTATTCTTGGTAATTCCATGGGTTCTCTCAAAATTTGCTCTCTAGCACCATCAAGATGATTATGGTAAATATGAGTATCCCCTAAAAAACCAATAAGTTTTCCAGGTTCCAATTTGGATTGTTTTGCAAGCAATTCTAATAATAAAGCATAACTTGCTATATTGAACGGAAGTCCAAGCATAGTATCAACAGATCTTTGATTCCATATAAGATCCAGCTTTCCTTCCCTCGATAATACTTGGAAACTATAGTGGCAGGGAGGTAATGCCATTTTCCCAATATCTTTTGGATTCCATGATGTAACTACCATTCTTCTGCCCGTTGGATTATTTTTCAATCTGTCTACAATCATTTCCAACTGATCAAATCCTTCCCCTGTATAATCATGCTCCCCTGTATGCCCCACATAATCGGTATTAGAATGCCTCCATTGCCACCCATATATCGGTCCTAAATCTCTTTCTTCTGCCATTTTTTTTCTTGTTTCATCGTCGTGTCCATATGGTACTTTTTCTCGATTGCACCATTCATTCCATATTGTATTATTCCTATCTTGTAGCCATTGTTTATCAGTGTACCCTTTAATAAAAAACTCCAGCTCGGATCTAATATTTTGATGTGATACTTTTTTTGTTGTTAATAATGGAAAACCTTTAGACATATCATGTTCGAACATGGCTCCTGTAATTGCTCTCGTATTTATGCCAGTCCTACTTGAAGTATCTGTTCCTTCAGAAAGAACTTTTTTGACAATATCTAGATAAGCTCTCATTAGTGATTATTATCAAAAACATTTTAAATAATTAATTAGCCTTTGTATTGTATTTTTGAAATGTTATAATGCTTTTTGATAGTTTTTATAACTATGACTTATTTTTTGACATGATGGTAAAGGGAAAATTAATTACTTTTGAGGGTGGAGAAGGGTGCGGAAAAACTACGCATGCTAAGCTTCTTGGAAACTATTTAGATGATTTGGGCTATAAAGTCCATGTTACCAGAGAGCCTGGTGGAGTTGAAGTTGCTGAAGCAATAAGGAAAATTATACTTAATCCTGATCTGAGCAAGTCTGCAATGACTGAACTGTTTCTTTATGAAGCAGCAAGAGCAGAATTTGTTAAAACCGTTGTAAGACCACATATGGAAAATGGTGAAATTGTTATTTCTGACAGATTTTTTGATTCAACAACTGCATATCAGGGGTATGGCGGTAATATTCCCTTGGAAACTGTTAATAGAATGAATCTTTTGGCAGCAGGGATTATTCCAGATTTAACATTTCTTATCGACATTGATGCCGAAGTTGGGTTAAGGAATATGAAGCATGGGGAGTTTGGAAATCAACCAGATTTTCAGGAGTCTAAAGGATTAGAATTTCATAGAAGGGTTAATCAGGGGTTTAGAGAAATAGCATCATATAACTCTAACAGATTTTGTGTTATCAGATATAGGCAAGGTGATATTGAAACAATTCAGACAGACATTAGAAATGCAGTAGATAATTACATTAATAGCAATTGAATAAGTTTATATATGTTTTTAGAATATTTAATTTATGAAGAAATCACTTTTGGAAGACAATGAAAAACTAGTCAGGAAGTTTGGTGCCAAAAAGTTAAAAGATGCACCTAATTTTTATGCTTTCAATAGGGGTCTGGTATATTCTCACAGAGATTTTGACAAGTTTTATAATGCATTAAAAAATGGTGAAAAATGCGCCATTGTTTCTGGAGTCAATGCTTCTGGCACCCTCCACATAGGGCACAAAGTTGTTTTTGACATTAATTTATTTTTTCAAAAAGAGTTTGGGATTCCTGTATACATTCCAATATCTGATGATGAGAGTTATGTTGCCGGCAAGGTAGACAGTCAGGAAAAAGCATTGGAAAATTCAATAAAACTTGCAGGAGAATTATTGGCATATGGATTTGATCCTAAAAAAACATTCATCATCATTGACCAAATATACACAAATATCTACAATTTTGCAGTAAAATTATCAAAGAAAGTGACCCTATCTGAGATTATTGCCAGCTATGGATACAAAAAGGAAGACAACCCAGGTCTGTATTTTTATCCAGCCGTTCAGTCTGCACATGTATTGTTTCCGCAGATACATGCAGGAATAAAAAATGTTTTAGTTCCAATTGGTCCTGATGAAGATTCACACTTAAGGATTGCGAGAGATATTGCATCAAGGGCAGGGTATACAAAGCCAAGCGTATTGCACGTAACATTCCTGCCGGGATTAGATGGGGAAAAGATGTCAAAGTCAAGAAATAATATGATATCTTTTGAAGATGATGAGAAAACACTAAGAAAAAAGGCAAACAAGGCTATTTCCGGCGGTAGGGATACTGCAGAAGAACAGAGAAAACATGGAGGAGATCCTGAAAGGGATATGGCTTGCTTCTATCTTAGCAAATTGTTTTTGGATGAGAAGGATGGAAATAATTTACTCATAGATTATAGGAAAGGCAAACTGCTCAGCGGAGAAGTAAAGAAAATTTTTGGCGATGTGCTTGTGGATTTCATTGGAGACTTTCAGAGAAGAATCAAAAAGATTTCCAAGAATGACATCAATAGCTGTCTGATGAAGAATAAATAGCCGGCATATACAAAAGTTTTTTATATGTGCTCATCAATTAAAACTGATAATTTTTAGACCACAAAGAGGTGAAATGAAATGGCAGCAAGAAGAGCAGCTGGAAAAACTACAGCAGCTAGAAAAACTACAGCAAGAAGAAGACGCTAAATGAATTCTTTGGAGCTTTGAACTCATTCTTTTTTATTATTTAACTTATGATTACGCAGGATTATATGCAGATGTTTGTGCTGCCAGATTTTACACAAGCCTCATCAGGCCCTGAACAATACCCCATAAAATCCCTAGAGCATGATTGCCCCGATGGAATAAATTGACATATATTATCTTTCCAAGCACAGTTTGTTTTTCCTATTGGGTCTATACCATAACATAATTTTTCTCCGGATGGTTTAAATGTTATTAGCTTGCAATATTCATCTGAAACTGCCTTGCCAGTCGTCTGAACATTGCCTAATAAGAAACCAGTTACTATAAAAAGACCTGCAAATAGAAGTGTCATATTCTCTACCTTAGAATGCCCACCCTCTTTTTTCATATGATTTATAGTGTGATATGCTTATAAAAAGTTTTTGCAACAGATATTATTAAAAATAGCTTCGTTCTTATAGAATGGTGGATGCAGAAAAAGAATTATTAAGGCCTGTTGAAGATCACGAAATAAAGGAAAAAGGCAGGATAAGAAGATTTGTATGGCTGTTGGTTGGATTTTTGTTGATTTTGCTAATTGCTAGTTACATCTTAAGCAGCTTTGCAGCAAGATCCATTGTTTCTAATAAAGTAAGCGGAAGTATAGTTAAATCACAGTTTGGTGATGTGGTATTCATAGACAATACTTATGAAACAATTAAGGAGTTATATCACACAAATGAGAAAGAGTTTAGAGCCTGCTTAATTGGCAAATATCATAATGGCAATTATATGATTAACGATGTTTTTTTGCCAAAAGTTCATTTTCAGGATTATGATAAAGTCATCAGCTCACCATGCCCAGAAGGAACTCTTTTGGATATGCACAGTCATCCACAGCAACACTGCATCTTCTCTGATGTGGACATAAACGGTTTTTCACCAGATGATAAGAATACCTTGTTGACCGTGATGTGTAATGATAATGAGTTTATATTCCATAAGAAAAAAATATAAAGGTATTCTGGGAATAAATATCATGAAAATGGCGTATTTGCTGGTGTTAATTTTATTATCCAGCAGTGTTTATGGAGCCCCAGAACGCAGCGTAACTCTTCTTGATTCTGGGGGGGAAGTTATCAGGGAAGTAGTTGTGCATCTAACTTACTTTGGAGAAGTAAGCAGAATGGTTCTTTCCAGAGATGGGATGCTGAATCTTGATGAGAGCCTATTGAATAAGCCGGTTAGAATTTTATTAGACAAGTCAAGAACAGATGGTATGGATTATTATTTTAATGGGGTTTTAGAAGACAATGCTGTTTTGTTTACTCCTATATCACAGATAAGAGGAGATGTCCATGATGAACTTGATAACTTGGTTGGAAATGCAAACCTTGGATTTGATTGTGATCATATAAGTAGTATTAAATTTCCAGAAAAAACTGACAGGTATGGTTCATTTTCCTCTTACCTACCCACAGGAAAGTGTGTTATTTCTGCAACAGATGGAAAATTAATTGGACGTGTAGATATTGAAAACATGATTGGAGATTCTAAGGTTGTAAATTTGGTTTTAGATAAACAAGTCAGCTCAAGTTTCAATCCATATTACCTGTTAATATTTGTTGTAGTTTTTTTACTATTAGTTTATATGCTTAACAAGCCAAGAATAAAAAATAAGTCTACCAGAAAGAAAGAAAATAAAAAATTAGGTGCTATTGTTAAAACATTAAATGATACCGAAAAGAGCATTGTAGATTACATTGTTGCCAACGGAAATAAAACTACTTCATCTGATATTAGGCATTCATTGGGCATACCCAAAACAACTCTTTCAAGGGTATTAGACAGGATGGAATCTAAAAAAATGATTGAGATGGAGAGAGAGGGCAAATTAAAAAAGATTAAGTTATCCGATTGGCTCAAATAGACAAATGGACTGATTTTTGTCGTTTTTTTTTAAAATGGACTGATTTTTGTCGTTTTTTTATTTTTTCGACCCTCTCAAGCATTATATATCATTTTTACAACACACTTGCAGGTGATAAATTACGGAGGAAAAAATGAAAACAAAAAGTATTGCAGTATTGCTATCTTTGCTGTTGGTTTTACCAATGGTATTTGCAGATAGTAATGATCTATTAAGAACGGACATAGCCATTGGTGGAAGCGCCTCCTATGATTCTGGGGAACGTACCGAAACCATTGAAGTTATCAAGATTGATGAGTATAAAGACGCCTGTCTCATCAGAATCAGCAACAGTGAAGCCTTCTGGGTTTCTGATAAGTACCCCATCTATATTGACAATCTTGAATTGAGTGTTGACCTAGAAGAGAGGTATAGCACCTGCGAAGTTAGAGTTAAAACCATTGATGATAATGGTGATAGCATTGATGATGACTATTATGTACACGATGGAAATTCCATAATAGCTAAGATATATGAAGGCGAAAGTGTAAACTTTAATTTTGACAAAGGCACTTCTTACGAGGTCGAAGTATTAATTATTGAAGATAGAGAAGATACAGAAATCCCTAGAGTAACACTAATGGTTAATGGAAAGATTCTCAAACCACTCGGTGCAGGTGATAATTATGAGCTAGAAGATGAGGCAAGCCTTATCGTAGGTTACATTGATACATCTAGTGAAAGAGATTCTGTTAAGGTTACAATAAAGACATCTGGAACATACCTTGACATGGATAATGACAATGATAAATTTGTATGGCCTATGGAGCCAATCGATGAAGACACTGATCCAAGAATTGCTTGTGAAAAAAGATTCCTTTCTTGCCTCGATAAAGGAAATACAGATGACGATTGCTCAAAAATCCTTACTCAATGTAGAATTGACAATATCCGAAGCGGAGTAGGAGTGGATACAATAATTGCCGTACCAATTGATGAGAAATACATGTCAACTGATGAATTTATTCCTGCTTCCGGATGCCGCATCAGCGATAGAAACATTGTTCCTGTTAGTACAAGAATGAGCTTTGATGGTAAAGAATCCCAATATTGTGACGTAGACGGGAAAATGAAAACTCAGAAAGCCGACGGTGAAGCTGCAGAAAATAACTACGAGTGTAAAAGCAATAACTCAGAATATGGGACTTGTGCGAATCTGAAGGAGCAAGCTTATATTCTACAAAAAATCTTCAGCTGGTTATCCAGAATATTTGGTGGATAAATTCCACCTATTTTATTTTTATTGGAATTGCTATTAAACCCTTGCAATTAAGAGCACCACACCTGCATGGATGGTCATCTGGATCCTCTGTTTCCAAACAATAATCATAAGTTATTTCTTCTCCTGATTTTATGTCTCTCAGAGCAACAATCCATATGCGGTCGTTGTCATTTAATGATTCTGCATTCGGTGAACACGAATGGTTAATATATTTAGCATCATTGTTTTTTACACTTCCACCATCCAGTGTGCGATTGTCATCAATTTCAAATAAGTATACAACACCATCTGAAACTTCTCTTTCAGATATTTTATCTGCCTCATCATTAGAAATTATTCTTCCCTTGTATTCAATAATATAAGTTCCTTTAGAAATATCCCTCTTGGCAAATACACCATTGTTATGTATCTGAGAAGTCCTTACCTCTATAAACTTATTACTTTGATTTGTTACTTTCATTGCTGTATATGTTGTCTCTTTTGGGTGTCTTTAAAAATAGAATTTTGTTTATAAATGTTTTTATCTGGATTTTATACTGTAAAGTTCAAATACTTTTTTGTAAAATGTCTGCAACATATTATGCAATAAAGAAAAAATACATAGGCAAAAGTCAAGATTAACGAAGTAAATAGATAAGTCGAGTTATTAGTAGTCGCGGGCTGAATACCTCGTTACCTCGGTACTTACACCCCGACCCTATCAAACCTGTATTCTTCAGGTACTCTTAGTCTATTTTCGCGGCGGGTTTCGAGCTTAGATGCTTTCAGCTCTTATCCCTTGGCGCGTAGCTGCCCAGCCTGCCCTGTCGGACAACTGGTAAACCAGTGGCGCCGAACCTTTGTTCCTCTCGTACTAAAAGATCCTTCCACTCAGACTTTGACACCCCCAGTAGATATCATACAAACTGTCTCACGACGTTCTTAACCCAGCTCACGATCCGCTTTAACCGGTGAACACCCGTACCCTTGGAAGCTTCTGCACTTCCAGGATGCGAAGAGCCGACAACGAAGTAGCAAGCAGCGCCGTCGATCTGAACTCTTAGGCGCTACAACTCAATTATCCCCGAGATAGCTTTTCTGTCATACCTAGCCCTCATCAATAAGGACATAGGGGTTCGCTAGACCAGACTTTCGTCTCTGAGTACCTTAACGGTTGGAACTCAGTTAGGCAAGCTTTTGCTCTTGCACTCTACTTTGGATTTCTAAACCAAATGAGCTTACCTTTGGGCCCCACTGATACCTTTTCAGCGGGGTGCCGCCCCAGCCAAACTACCCACCAGTCGATGTCCTCGTATACGAGTTAGTGATACAACACAAAGAAAGTGGTATTACACGGTCGCCTACGATTAGCTCTAACGAACTAACCATCAAACAGCTCCCACTTATACTATATACTAAGTATTATACCACAACGACAAGCTGTAGTAAAGTTCTACGGGGTCTTCGCTTCCCACTGGAGGTCACTGGCCTTCACACCAGTATAGTATATTCAGAGGACACTAGTTTGGGACAATGGGACCCTCGTTACACCATTCATGCAAGCCGACATTCAATCGGCAGGGTATTGCGCTCAATTTGTTACTACATTATTTCTAATGTGACTAAACCATTTCTGTTTAGCTCCTTACATCGCTGCAAGGATCGGACTATATCATCACTTGTTACCAAGTGTTTGGCGTGTAGTCTCTGAGGATTCTAGATATTTGAGTCGCGGTCTGCGATTCATTTTAGAAATTAGGTTTGCTATTTTATCAAGCCCTTCTTTTGTTAAGTGTTCTTTATTGTTCATCATGTGAATTACGTCAGAAAAAACTTCAAAGTTATTTTTCTTTACTGTGTGTAAAGGATATTTCTTAAAAAAAGTTATTATTTTATTTAAGTTATTTAATCCTCTAACACGAAATTCTTTTCTGTCGTTGTTGTTAATTCCAACTGAACCAAATCCAAAATAAGATTTAATCTTATGGAGAACTTGTTCACTTCTTTCATGTTGAACAACCCTAAACTCTGGAAGTACTTGCCATCCGAGTGTCATTTTTTCAAGCTTATTGATTGCTATATGAAAACAACCCTCGCCGTCAACAAATCCTGATATCCAGTTTGCATCTAGTCTTTCCTGCTGATTGTCTGCACTCACCACATTTTCACCTTTTGTTTTTGATATTAATAAACATCATTACAAATTAATCGAAGTTAATTCGAAAGGTAGTGTGAGATACTCAGATGTTCCAGCATATAGCCAAATTTTACTAAGGCAACCTTTCACCTTAAGAGAATCATAGTTATTCCCGCCGTTTACCTGTCCTTAGTTCCCTTGAAAGGGAGTTTGAGATACAGGCACTGGGCAGATGTCACGTTCCATACACATCCTTGCGGACTTGCGAAACGCTACGTTTTTATTAAACAGTCGGAGCCCCTTGATCTTTGAACCCTGTATCCGCATATTAAATATACAGACGCAGGGACCCTTTATACCGAAGGTACAGGGCTAATCTGTCGAATTCCCTAAACTAGTTTAAACCTTCATGCCTTGGCTTTCTCTGCCAGCCCACCAGTGCTGGTTCTTGGTACGGATATATATGATCCTTGCACATTCCCTTTTCACTGATTCCAGGCCTCTACCAAACGATCCACAGAACCGCCATTCCTCCTTTAATTCGGGTCTCATCATTACGATACTCACCGAATTTATAGAAGTTAGCAAGTACGACGATACTTGTTGGTATAGCCTAAAATGTCAGAAATATGCCTTGCGTTGCCGCGCGTACATATATAGTACAGGAATCTTAACCTGTTTCCCCTTCCCACTAGACCAATTAGGACTTGGGTTAGGACCGACTTACTCTTCGCTGACGAACATTGCGAAGAAACCCTTGGGCTTTCGGCATTACGGATTCTCACCGTATATAGATCCTACTACTACCAGGATTCTCATCCCTACACGGTCCACCAATTCTTACGAAAAGGCTTCTGCCCATGCAAGGCGCCTGCCTACCTCACTCCTTACGGAGGACTATGGTATCGGTAATCCACTTAGCCCCGTCCATTTTCAGGGCACGTGACCTTGAATGGTGAGCTGTTACGCTTTCTTTAAAGGATTGCTGCTTCTAAGCATACCTCCCATCTGTCTCGGGTGACATACACCTTTCGCCCTTTAACACTTAGCGGATATTTTGGGACCTTAACCATAGAGGGGGTTGTTCCCCCATAGAGACGCAAGTTTACCCCGCGCCCCTTTTTCCCGACTTCTACGATGCCTGCACATTCGGAGTTGAACAAGTGGGCGAGGAGTTTCCTCCCCAAACCCACAAATCCGTGGCTCTACCTCACAGGCGACCTCCGTCGAGACTAAACTAAGGCTTATTTCGGCAGGAACCAGCTATTACCGATCTCGATTGGCTTTTCACCCCTAACCAACAGTCACACGAACGCATGCACACAGCACCGCTTCGGACTTCCACAAACCGTCAGGTTCACTTCATCCTGCTGTAGGTTAGATCGACCGGTTTCGGGTAACTTCCCTGTGACTTTTGGCGCATTAACACCATGTCCCTGACAAAAAGCTGCGGACAATTGCTTTAGCTATGGGTGCGTGATGATATCACTTACCCTTGCCACAGAAAAGAACTCCCTGGCTCGTTATTCGAAACGCACGATACAACCCCGAAAGGCCGTATCTCTCAATAACTATTAGGTTTCAGGCTCTTTTGACTCCCTGTAATGGGTTCTTTTCAACGTTCCATCACTGTACTATACTCTATCGGACTTGGGTTATATTTAGAGTTAGGAGTTGATGCCTCCCAGATTCAGACGCAATTTCCAATGCATCCTACTCAGGATACTTGTACATCTTTTGTTCTACTTCTACGGGACTATCACCCTCTATGGTACTGCTTTCCAGCAGACTTTGAATCAAACAAATAAGACTAAAAACAAGTCCTGCAACACCACATCTCTTAACCATTTCTGGTAAGATTCAGTTTGCTCTCTGCTGTGTTCAATCGCCTTTACTGACAGCATCTCAATTGATTTCTTTTCCTCCAGGTACTGTAACGCTTTACTTCCCTGGGTGAGTTTTCCTTTCGGAATGTCATAAGACAAGAAGTCTCATTCAGGAATCTATGGTTCAATGGCTGCATGCGCCTCGCCATAGCATTTCGTAGCTTGCCACGCCCTTCATCACTACCCAAGCCAAGTCATCCACCTAATAGTGTAATAGGTCTATTTACTTCTTTCATACTATAATTATATGAAAACCTTGACTTCCGCCTATGCATTGTAAATATGAATTGGCTGTAGTGCAACCTTTCCAATAAATACACTTCACCCAAAAGCTTGGATATCTGCTTTAGAGCTGCATCTTGATATACTCAATGGCAATTGCTTCAGAAGCTGTGAAGATAACATCAACAACATAGCTAAAGAATTGACCACATCATTGAAACGATATCATAACCTAGCTTTGAGAAATTTAGGTTTAAAAAGATTTTGGTTGTTTTTAGAGTGAATACTCATGGCATTTATGGTATACATTTGTGGATTTTCTTCATAACTTTTTGTTGCTCTCAGTAAATTTCTTTTTGAAACCAACTCTGGATTTGTTAGTGCCTCTGTAAAAAGGATTTTAAAATCCAAAAATCTTATTTTTTATTAGTTGTTTAATCCAGCTCTTGCTATGAAGTCGAGCTTATTTTTCTGGCTTATTCCTCTCACCCCATTAGTCTAGTCTGCATAAATTACAGCTTCTCTTATCTTAGAATATTTCTCTTTAAAATTTCCGATTTAAGTAAAAAACCATAAACAGATACACCAAGCATTAAGGTAACTAACCCCCAATTATCACTTTTTGTCATATTAAAGATTAAAAAAGTGGGCGTGTTTAAACACACGCACCCATGAAACAAGATGTTCCGTTTATTGCTGTGCAGTTCTCACTTACTAGCGCTGCATATCCTGCTGGATAGCCTGCATTTTCACTGCATGCATATTCCCCAATTGTTATGTTATCAAAACAGGTATCAAATTTTGTCAATGTTACATTTGTTCCATTATTATCAAATGTAAATGTTATATTTCCTGCCGTGAAGAAATTCAATCCACCATCAGATTCAGTGCAACTGCTAACAGGGACATATGTAACTAACGTCCATGAATATACCCCAACAGCCAAAATAGCCATTGTTAAAACTAAACTTAAAATTAATTTTTTATTCATTTATTACTGCCTCCATTTAATAAATTAAGCGTAAACCTTTAGGTCAACGTTATGTTACTTATATTTTTGTTTCGTTTAAATATATTTACTGTTTTGAGTATATTTGTTAAGTTAAGAGAAAAGACATTAATATGGACCCGTCGGGATTCGAACCCGAGGCCTCCTGCTTGCAAGGCAGGCGTTCTACCAGGCTGAACTACAGGCCCATGATTAAATTAGGTCAATGTTCTATTTTTAAATCTTTATTTTTATAAAATCCCACTTAAATCTTTTCCATGGCATATTAATATCTGCCACACATTATTAATCGCATTATGGCGTTTGAAGTATATGGTCAATAACCACCGGTCACATACCAATGGCATGAATCAGTAAGTAATTAATTTTAGTTGTACTATTCCATTTACAGCATACTTCTGTTTCATAACATAATTTCTCATAAACTCCTTATTATTTCCTATGCTATCCATGTATGTTGCTGGACTCCACAATCCGCTTCCCAAAAAATATCTTTCCTTCAGCCACTATTCAGAGACTAGTAAAAATCGAAGGAATTATAAATAAATGAAATCACGCATACCATAAAAGGGGAAGATGAAAAATAATAATTATCTAAAAAGAAGATTAATTAGCCATAAAAAATTAGCACAGGAAAGAACAATTTTGGCTAATGAACGAAATACTCTTGCCTATGTTAGAACTGGTTTTGGCTCCTTTGTTTTAGGTATTGCTTTAATAAAACTGTTTGAAGAACATATGAACTATGTTTATGCAGGATATACTGCACTTTTTGTCGGGATAATATTAATTCTTTTGGGGATTAGCTTTTATCCTTTAAGAAAAAAGAAAATATTATCATACTGATTTATTAGTATAAGCAATTCCTCAACCAAAATATAGACACAGCAACTCTTCAGCAAAAATAATTAAAATGAATCAAGATAAATTAAGATTGATTTTATGCTAAAATATCATTCAGAAACCATGCCATCTAAAGTTGTTATTAAAGCCTTAGCCATCTCCTTCTGGTTAAAATCATCGGACAAAAGCATAACTCTTCTCCCATATGGCAATGCCTTATTTGCTAGCACATCTCTTAATAACAGATTATCTTCTTTTCTTGCAAGATTGTACCAGTACATAAATAATTCATTCTCTCTGGAAGCATCATGAATTGGCTCTGTTTCCAGGCTTAGGACAAGATTCTTAATACGCATTTGTTCCATTGACATATCATCGCTGTCTATAAGTCCATTTTTATCTGCACCCATAAATTTTACACGCCTTGATTCAATAATTTGTTTGTTGACAGCTGCAAAATCAAATGCCTCAAAAGAAGCATTAAATAATTTAACATATTCATTATTCTCAGGGTTAAGAATTTCCTCAACACTATTAATAAAATTATGAGCCTCTTCCTGACCTTTTTCTTTTTTCAGCGAAACAACTCTCTTGCCCATAGGATTGTCCAAAAATACAGCAGTATCCATCAAAGTTATTGCACTGTCCATCATATTTGATAATGCTCCAAATCTCATTCTTTCACCAAGTCTTGCTCTAATTAGTCTTTTTTCTCTGTCAGTTACTCCATAAGTTACACCATCATATGTGAATGAGTAGGGCTTACTGTCCATTACTCCAGCCAGACGGACAGACTTATCAAACAAATCAGGCAATGTAATCCTGGATTCGGCTAGAACATTATCATGTATCAGCTTGTTTAATGTATATGCTTCAACTCTAAATCTGCGGTCAGTAAACATATCTCCGACTATTTGATTGCTTAATTGTTGTCTTAATGAATATTTTCCAGCCTCAAAGTTTCCCCACGGAGTCTCATTTCCTGAGCCGGATGACAAAAAAGAAGTGTAGCCTCTTTCAGTCGCATATTCTAAAGCATCAGATTTTTTATGCTGAAGCCTGCCATTAAGTTGTATTACAGACTCATAATCAGCATGTGCATTTTTTACAAATGGTATCCCACTAGCCACAGCTACTCCAGCAATAATTGCCACCTTTTCCAGAAACTCCCTCCTTGAATGCATTTTTCCAAATAAAATTTTGTGTGTTTTTCTGGAGCATAGGTTATATAAATATCTTTTGTAATGATAAGTCATAGAGCAGAATAGTTTACTACATAACAAAGTCATTGAACAGTAAAATTAATCTCGTGGATTTTTTCGATACCAATATTTTACTTTATCTCCCACTACAATCTTAGATCCAACACACAGCCAAATCATATCATCCAAAGATTTAAAACTATAACAAGTCCACACAAAATCATGAAGATAAAAGCATTCATAGAAAGAGAAAAAAGAACAGTGGAAACATCCATAAATAACCCTACAATTAAGTCATTATTAGAAGAACTGAAAATAAACCCTGTAACTGTTATAGTAACAATAAATGGTGAAGTTTGCACCGAAGAGGAGAAAATATGTTCAAAAGACAAGGTAAATATACTATCGGTTGTTTCTGGAGGATAAATTGAACACAGTTTACATAGACCAGAGTAAAAAGAAATACAGCAAATCCCAATTCATAAAATATTTTGAAGCAAAAGTTATGAGGACAATTAGAAAGTATGATATGCTTGGCAAAGATAAGATAATAGTGGCTATATCGGGCGGAAAAGACTCTTTAACAACAGCCCATATTCTTAACAAGATACTTTCAAAACAAGGGAGGATATTAGAGGCTATTCTAATAGATGAAGGGATAGAAGGGTATAGAAAGCCAACAATAGAGGATGCAAAGAGATTCTGTAAAAAGGAGAGTATCAAGCTGCACATAATATCAACAAAGAAGGAATTCAAATTTGGGGTTGATGAAGCATTAAAAAAACTAAGAATAAATCCATGCACTATATGTGGTACAATGAGAAGGTATCTGCTTAATAAGTATGCCAGAAAATTAAAAGCAGATAAAATTGCAACAGGGCACAATCTTGATGATGAAGCACAAACAATAATGATGAACCAGTACAAGGGAAACATTCAGTTATCAGCAAAACTCGGCCCGGTCACAGGGGCAATAGAAAATAAAAAATTTATAAAAAGAATAAAGCCATTATATTTTGTAACAGAAAAAGAGGTTACTATTTATACAACATTAAAGAATTTTGGCGTAAGCTACAATGAATGCCCAAATTCAAAAGATAATTTTAGATCATTAGTAAGAGACCAGCTGAATGAATTAGAAAATAGGTATCCTGGAGTAAAAAGCGGAATAATTAATTCGTTCTTAGAACAGCTGCCTAGCCTGAGAAATGCACCAAAAAATAAGATAGTAGAATGTAAATCTTGTCGGGAGCCATCATCAAGGCAGGTGTGTTCAATGTGCGAACTGCTGGAAAAATACAGAAAATGATGCAACCATTGTCAAGAGAAGAGCTTGTATTGCATGGTGAATGTTGTGGCAACTGTTGTCTAAACTGCCCATACACTCCAAAACATCAAAAAGGTTCAAAAGTTATTGATACGGCCGAGCCTAAGCTTTGATGACTTATACACATCTGGTTTAAGACCGTTTGGAAGTCTAATCATCTCAATATTTAATCCTCTTTTAGATAATATATCTTTAATATTTTTAGTGAATGCATTTTGATCATATCCAAAAACTATTACATCTGGATTTATCTCTTCAATAATTCTGTACTTATCATCTTCATAGCCTAGATAAGCACCATCAACATACTTAAGGGATTTTATATTATCAAGCCTTTTTGCCTCATCATTTAGTGGCTTTTTCCCCTTTACTTCATAGACAGTCTTATCTCTGGCAACAACAACATATAGCATACTGCCATGCTTCTTAGCTTCTTTCAGATAATGTTCATGTCCTAGATGAAGCACGTCAAAAGTTCCAAAAGTTAATACTTTTTTCATAAACGGCAAAAAACTATACTGCTTATAAACTTTATTCATAACAGCAAAATATGGATGATTATTACAATAAAACAGCTTTATCCTATAATGAACTGCATAGAGAAGAGCAGGTAGCAAAAGCAAAAATAATCCTCAATGAAATATTAAAGAAAAAATCAAACGGGATTTTGTTGGATATTGGCGGAGGAACTGGAATCTCTACAGAAATATTCACAAAAAACTTTGAATGTGTCTTAGTTGATCCATCTGAAAGATTATTAGAACAGGCACCTTCTAACATAGTAAAGATACTGGCAGAAGCAGAAGAGTTGCCTTTCACAAACAAAAAATTTGATGTAATAATATCAATAACAGCGCTCCATCATGCAGATCTAGAAAAGTCATTAAAGGAAATAAAGAGGGTTTCAAAAGAAAATACATTAGTTGCCATCACCTTCTTAAAAAAATCAAAAAAATTAGAAGAGTTTAGAAGATTATTCAAAAAAATTTACAATTCAAGAGAAATAGAAGAATCAAAAGACATTATCTTTTTCAACTTTTAAAACAGAGGATTTATATATTTCTGTAAATTTGATTTTTATGTGATATGAATGTCGCTCTATGATGCAATCATCCTGCCATAAGTGCAACATGTCCTTAAGACATAATAACTCATCTATGTGCATAATTTAAAGATTAGCAAAAATTAACCGGTATAAAATGTGTGCCAAAAATGGAAAGACCAAATAAGGAAAATATCAATTTCAGGTACAATTTAAAGGCATATCTGAGTTTTTTAAAGAGATATAAGCTACTGTTCATATCTGTCTTGCTCCTTGTGTTATACATAGAGGCAGGCCATGCAATAGTAAAATTTTTCTTTAAGATCGTAGTAGACAGGGGCGGAGAATTTTTTGCAGGAGCAATTTCAAAATCTGCATTCGTAAAGATTGTGTCTTTAGTGGGTTTTGCATATTTGTTAGTAATAATATTAAGCTCTGTGGCAAGTTTTTTTAGCCAATATCTTCTAACCAAATTAGAAACAGGAATTATATACGACCTGAAAAAAAAATATTTTAATCATGTGATTCACCTTTCGCATAACTTTCACACTACACACAGAACTGGAACAATGATATCAAGGTTGATAAGGGGGGGAAAGGCTATGGAAGGGTTCACAGATGTAATCGTATTTAATTTTTCACCCTTAGTGATACAGCTTTTTATTGTCAGTGGTGCATTACTGCTTATCAGCTGGGTGCCTGCACTAATATCACTGCTTACAGTCATATCATTTCTGACATTTAGTTTTTTGATGCAGTCTATACAGAAGAAATCAAATATTGAGGCAGTAATGCAGGATGATTTTGAAAAAGGCAATATATCAGACATTTTTACAAATATTGATTCAATAAAATATTTTGGCAAGGAAAATTTCATAAAAAGAAAGTTTGATGCAATATCAAATAAAACAAAAGAAAAATTCAGAATTCATTGGAATTATCATAATTGGGTATCAGCAGGCCAAAGCCTGATTCTGAGCATAGGCTTAATTGCAGCCATATACTTTCCAATGGTAGACTTAATAAATGGAAGCCTGACGCTCGGAGAATTTGTGTTCATATACACCATCTATGGAAATTTGATCGGCCCAATGTTTTCATTTGTGCACGGAATTAGAAATTATTACAGGCTGATGGCCGATTTTGAGGCATTGTTTGAGTATGGGAAGATAGAAAATGAGATTAAAGACGCAAAAGATGCAAAAAATCTAGAGATAGGGCATGGAAATATTGAATTTAATAATATATCATTTAAATATCTCAAGAGGGGCATATTCTCAAGCTTTAATTTAAAAATAAACAAAAATGAAAAAGTTGCATTAGTGGGACATTCAGGATGTGGCAAGTCAACTTTAATAAAATTATTATATCGCCTTTATGACATTGAATCAGGAGAGATATTAATTGACAATAAAAACATCATGGATGTAAAGCAGGAATCATTGCGTTCAGAACTAAGTATTGTTCCCCAGGAGTGTGTTCTGTTTGATGACACCATTTACAACAACATAAAATTTTCAAATCCTAAAGCATCAAGAAAACAGGTATTAAATGCCATTAAATTTGCCCAGCTGGATTATGTAATTAAAGAAATGCCTAACAAAGAAAACACTATTGTTGGTGAAAGGGGTGTGAGATTATCAGGAGGAGAGAAACAGCGCGTATCAATAGCAAGGGCTGTTCTGGCAAATAAGAAAATACTTGTGTTGGATGAAGCAACATCTTCTCTGGATTCAAAGACAGAGTATGAAATACAAAAGGATTTAAAAAAGTTAATGAAAAATCGCACTTCAATCATAATAGCTCACAGGCTATCGACAATAATGCATGCTGATAAGATAGTTGTAATGTCAAAAGGAAAAATAGTACAGATTGGCAGTCACAAAGACCTGATAAACAAAAAAGGGGAATACAAAAAGCTATGGAATCTCCAGAAGGGTGGTTATATCAAATAATCAAATGTCAAAAAAGCCAAACATATTTCCTGTGTTTCCCCCATCATCCTTTTTCTTTTTATCATCTTTTTTCTCGCCCCTTACTTCATCTTTGCTGTCTTCCCTAACCCATTCAGCTTTAACACCAGAATAAACATTGCTAATGTCCAAATCTTCATTGATATGCTCTAAATTTTTTCTCTCACCTTTATTTACAAAGCTGAAAAATGTTCCGTCATTTCTGTCAGCCTTTTTCCTCTCACCAAATGAAGCGACTCTTGTCATATAATCATTATATTTTCTTACATGGTCTTTGTCATCTTTTACCCTGTTAATTGAGGCTCCACCGTATTCCCCATGCTTTCTATTTGGATGTACAACGCGATTATGTTTGATTGTGCGGTTAATTTTAAATTTTTTCCTGTTTTTAGCATATATGTAACCAAGCAGAATGATTATTAATGCAATCAGTATATAGATAAGCCATTTGTAGCCTATGTTTGCATCTCCAATAACAGGAACATCTTCAAAAACATTGTCATTTACTGTTACCATATAACTTCCCGTAACAACTTCTTTCCCAATATCAATTCTTGTTTCCTGTCCAATACCTAGATTTATTTTTTTGGATATACTAAAATCACTTTCAATACCATCAGCATCAACCTGCAGAGAGCCCTCATATGGCACATTACCAACATTTGTTACAACCAATACCTGTCCATCCATTTTGTAGTCAAGTTTGACAACCTTTCCGACAGAAAAAATCTTCTCCCCATCGATGGTATCATAGCGTGCAGTCATGAAATAATTTCCAGGCACAACATCCTCGGCGATATTAACTTCAAATTGTTCACCTGATTTTTTGACATTGTTATAGAAAACATCGCCTTTATCATTGATAACCTTAACAACTAAATCCTCCTCGATTATGTCTCCTGCCTGATCATTTAAGAAAGCCTTTACCAATATCTTTCCACCAGGATTAATTGACTCAGCATCCATTACCACAGTTATTTTTGAAGGTATGGCATCAACAATAATAGAAAATCCATAAGTCCCATAATTTCCACTCTCATCCTCAACTCTTATGTTTATGTTATGTTTTCCGCTTGTAATAGTATTCAAAAGATAAAATGAAAAATCAAAATCACCACCACGAACATCTGTCTCATATTTCTGGTCATCAAAAGTAAGATAAGCCATTCCTTTCTTTAATTTGCCGTCAAAGGTACTTGAAGTTCCTGTAACTTTAATTTTTTCTTTTGGAAAATAGTGCACTTTGGAAGAATGAGCATTAACTTCAATTTTATTGACTAGTAAAAATTTTCCGGCAGTTACTATTAGATTGTTGCCAAAGTTATCCATTACATTTACATTCACGGAATACTCCCCCCCTGGCAAGTCGTTTGTGACAATATCATAATCAAGAACACCATTTTTTATCCCAACATTATTAGTAAAATAAGATTCACCATCTTTTTTCAAATCTATAATTGCAAAACCTTCCAACGTGCCACCATTCTGTTTAAACACTGTTCCAGCAACATTTACTTTTTCTCCAGCCCTAACAGTATCTTCATTTAAAGAAAAACTGCCAACAAGAACTTTAGTGACTTCAAACAAAGAAGAAGTCTTGCTCTCTAAGACATTTCCATCACTTTCAAGCAGCACTTTTACAGAGCATGTTTCTTCATTAGGCGTTGTAACTGCAAACATCTCCAAAAAATCCTTTTTTATTCCAGCCTTAAGACTTATAGTTTTTGTGCTTAGTATACTGCTGTAAGCTGTGCACTTCAGTTCAAATTTCAGCAATCCCAAAACATCATCCCCTCTTAAAACATAACCGCTAAGGGATATATCATCACCAACGTTGACTTTTGCCTGGTTTGGCCCATTGACAATAAGCTCGGCATTAACAAAAGTAAAAGAAAAGACCATAACTAGAATAAATCCAGCAACACCCCTATATAATCCCCTCATGTAAAAAACAAGATATTAGAATTTATAATGGTTTTTATTCGATTAAGAGGATGTTGACCTTATAAGTAAGGTCATGCCCTACCAATGGATGATTTAAATCAAGTAAGACTGTCTGCTCATCGATATCAAGTATCCTTGCAATTCCAATCCTTCCATCTTCCATTTGTATGTATATTATATCTTCAACAGCAACATCCATATCATCAGGAATGCTACTCCTTGGGTAGCTACCTATCTTGTTTGGATCATGGTTCCCATAGGCATTATCCTTAAGAACAACAAAACTTTTTTCATCACCTTTTTTCATGCCAATTATCTCATCTTCAAATCCTTTTATAACACTTCCAGCACCTACAATAAAATTAATTGGATCCTTATCAAAAGAACTGTCAAAAACAGTGCCATCCTCTAGTATACCAGTATAATGAAGCGTAACATTGCTACCGGATTCTATTGCACTGCCACCGCCTCCAAATATAATCAGTATAAGAACAACCACAACAACAGCAAGCAATACTTTAAGCCAACTACCAATATATTTGCCTGCTTCCTCAACAGAACCATTCACAGCATCAACCCTCTTTTTTGAAACTTTCTTTCTGGCCACCATACCAATATGTAAAACCAATGTAACATTTATAAAGATATAGCCAGTTTATTACAACATGAAAAATCTGGGTTTGGTAATAGAATCCCTGCATCCGCTCGAAAGACAAGTTCTCAAACATATAAAAAATAACGCTACAGCGAATCAGATAGCAAATTTATCTGGAATGAAAGATGTTGAAGTGATGCGTGCATTACAGTGGCTTGAAGAAAAAAATATTATTGCCATGGAATTAAAAACAGCGGAAATAGCAGAAATTGATAAGAATGGCGAATCATACCTGAAAGAAGGATTCCCCGAAAAAAGATTTTTGAATGTACTGGTCAGTAGCCCATTAACATTAAATCAAATAAAGGAAAATGCAAATCTAAATGAGGATGAGTTAAAATTTTCACTTGGCTTCCTAAAGAACAAAAAATATATACAAATGGGAAAGGAAGTCTCAATAACGGCTGAAGGAAAAAAATTTCTAAATTCAAAGTATGGCATATTGGGAAAATTGCCAAAATATATTTCAGAATTAAATAGAGATGACCTGCTTTTAATAGAAGAACTGAAAAAAAGGAAGAATATCATAAAAATTGACTCAGAAAAGATATACACTGTAAAGTTAAAGGAAATAGCAGAACAATTATTAAAATCAAATCTTGATGTAAGCCTCATTGATGCATTAACACCCAATATGATAAAATCCGGCTCATGGAAAAATAAAAAGTTTAGGAGATATAACCTAAATGCACCGGTAGGGGAGGCATATGGTGCAAAAAGGCACATAGTCCCACAGGCATTAAACTATGCAAGAAGGATATGGTTGGATATGGGATTTAAAGAGATGACTGGGCCAATGATTGAGTCCTCTTTTTGGAATTTTGATGCATTATTTACTCCGCAAGATCATCCTGGGAGAGAAATGCAGGATACTTTCTTCATTGATGAAACCTCCAAACTGCCTGATGGAAAAATAGTTTCAAAGGTAAAAAAATCACATGAAAAAGGTTGGCAATACAAATGGGATGAAAAAACTGCAAAAGAGACTGTATTAAGAACACATACTACTGCAATATCAGCCAGAACATTATCAAGATTAAAGCCTTCAGATCTTCCTGCCAAGTTCTTTGCAATAGGAAAATGCTTTAGGAATGAAGCACTAGACTGGAATCACCATTTTGAATTTAACCAGACAGAAGGCATAGTCATAGACCCAGAAGCAAATTTTAAACACCTTTTGGGATATCTGAAAATCTTTGCAAATAAGATGGGATTTCAAAAAGTAAGATTCAGACCTGCATATTTCCCATACACAGAGCCATCAATTGAAGGTGATGTTTATGACACAGTAAGGAAAAAATGGGTAGAGTTTATTGCAGCAGGAATTCTCAGGCCAGAGGTTGTTAAGCCATTGTTAGGTACGGACATACCAGTTCTTGCATGGGGTCCTGGAATTGACAGGATGATAGCATCAGTTTACAAGCTCACAGATATAAGAGACCTTTATAGAAACGATCTAAAAAAACTAAGAACCTCAGAAATATGGACAAGATAACATGCCAAAAATAACAATAAACAAGAAAGATGTATTAAAATTAGTAGGCAGTAATATTCCTGATGAAAAATTAAAAGACAGAATTTCAATGCTTGGAACGGATCTAGAATATGTAAGCAAAGATGAAATATGTGTGGAAATATTTCCTAACAGGCCAGATTTATTGACAGCAGAAGGATTCTCAAGGGCATTATCTTCATTTGCAAAAATAAAGACAGGTCTAAGAAGTTACAAAGTAAACAAATCTGGTTATACTTTCAAGGTAGACGCCAAAACAAAAAAGGTTCGCCCCGCAGTTGCAGCCGCAGTTGTAAAGGGAATAAAAACAGACGACATAATAATCAAATCAATAATGGATATGCAGGACAAGCTAACATTAACACATGGAAGAAACAGAAAAAAGGTTGCCATTGGAATACACGACTTATCATCAATAAAATTCCCACTTACATACACTACAAAACAAAAATCATTCAGATTCACCCCGCTGGATAAATCCAATGAACATACACTAGATGAAATTCTGGAAACGCATCCAAAAGGAAAAGAATTTGCGCATCTGCTTAAAGATTTCAAGGAGTATCCGGTATGGATAGATTCAAACAATCAAGTTCTTTCCATGCCACCAATAATAAACTCAGAGGAGACTAAGCTAAAGCCTGGCACAAAAGACCTTTTTATTGATATAACCGGAACAAGTCAGTTAGCAGTAGAGCAAGCGCTGAATATAATAGTGACAAGTTTAGCAGACAGAAATGGAAAAATATACAGCGTAAATAGTTTTCCAAATCTAAACCCAAAAAAGATAAAAATAGACATAAAAAAAGTTAACAAAATTCTGGGATTAAACCTTTCAAGTCAACAGATAAAGAAATTATTGGAAATGATGGGCATGACAATGATTGGTAGCAATGTCATTTATCCTGCATATAGGACAGATATCTTAGACCATGCTGACATAATAGAAGATATTGCGATAGCATATGGCTATGAAAATTTCACGCATGAAATACCAAACATATCAACTATTGCAGAAGAAGATTCTATGCATATTTTCAAAGAAAAAATAGCAGATATTTGCATTGGTCTAGGACTGCAGGAAACATTAAGTTTGCACCTATCAAATAAGGAGGATGAAATTGTAAAAACAAATGCATCCATGGATATCATCAAAATAAAAAATGCATTAAGCAGGGAATATAATACAATGCGTTCATGGATTGTGCCATCATTGCTGAAAGTGTTAAAAACAAACAAGCACAATGAATATCCCCAAAATATATTTGAAATAGGAAAAGTGTTCATAAAAAAAGGAAACAACATAGCAGAGCCAGTAAGATTGGGCATTGCATTATGTCATAACAAGGCAGATTACACCGAAGCGAGAAAGATATTAGACTCTATTATATCCAGCATTGGATTAACTTCAATGTATAAAGAAGCTGAACACAAGACATTCATCAAAGGTCGTGTAGCAAGAGTTTCTGTTGAAAATAAGGAAGTAGC
This sequence comes from Nanobdellota archaeon, assembly GCA_030699455.1. GTDB lineage: Archaea > Nanobdellota > Nanobdellia > SCGC-AAA011-G17 > UBA489 > JABIKK01. The sequence goes on from JAUYMN010000008.1 coordinate 64,082, forward strand.
ATACATTGGAGAAATTCACCCAGAAGTATTAAACAATTTTGAAATAGATAATCCTGTTTCCATAATTGAATTAAACCTAACAGACCTTTTTGTAATTAAATCAAAAGCTAAATAAACCCCACAAAGCTTATTCTAATGATGAAACCAGAACTATTAGCACCAGTTGGCGGATGGGATACTCTCAGAACTGCAATAAAAGCAGGGGCAGATGCAGTCTATTTTGGCATACAAGGGGTTAATATGAGAGCTTCATCAGCCAAAAATTTTAAGACATCTGACCTAAAAAAAATCATGAAAGAACTGCATTCCAACAAAGTTAAGGGATTTCTGGCATTAAACACTTTAGTATTTGACCACGAAGTTGGCAATATCAATAAGATAATAAATGAGGCAAAAAAAGCAAAGGTTGATGCAATAATAGCAGCCGATATGTCAATAGTCCAGTTATGCAATGAAAAAAACATAGAAGTCCATATTAGCACACAGGAATCAGTTTCAAATTATGAAGCAGTAAAATTCTTTTCAAAGTTTTCACCAAGAATAGTTTTAGCAAGAGAATGCACTCTGGAGCAAATCAAAAACATAAAGAAAAAAATAAAGAAAGATAAGCTAAATTATAATGGAAGGGAAATAGAATTAGAGGCATTTGTCCATGGCTCATTATGTGTTGCATATTCTGGAAGGTGTTTTATGTCACAGCACCACAACAGGTTATCGGCAAACAGAGGGATGTGTTTGCAGGAATGCAGAAAAAAATACAAGATAATTGATATCGAAGATCCGAAAAGGGAATTTTTAGTCGATGAAAATTATATAATGTCCCCAAAAGATTTATGCACTTTGCCAATTTTAGACCAGTTAGTAAAGGCAGGCATATCGGTATTCAAGATAGAGGGCAGGGCAAAAGGTCCGGAATATGTTTATACAGTAACAAAAGCCTACAGGGAAGCTATAGACCTAATAGAAAAAAACAAGTTTACTCAAAAAGAAGCATTAAGGCTGGTAAAAGAACTGGAAAAAGTATTCAATAGGGGGTTCAGTACAAACTTCTATCTTGGTGTCCCTACAAATGACTCTTGGGCAAAATTTTATGGTTCAAATGCAAAAGAAAGTAAAATCAGGCTGGGAAAAGTCACCAATTATTTTGTTAAAAATAAGGTTGTATCGGTAAGAATAGAACAAGACACATTAAAGATTGGAGACAAAGTTTTTTTCACGGGACCGACAACAGGATACTATGAATTAACAATAAAGGAAATGCTACTCGATAACAAAAAAATAATATCTGCAAAAAAAGGCGATGAAGTAACTTTTAAGGTAAAGGAGCGTCTAAGAACACCCGACGTGTTATATAAAGTAACTAAAAGAGATATAAACAAAGAGGAAGAAAAGATAAAAAAACAATATGAAAAAGTTGGCATACACAAACCATTCAAATTCTTGGGCAAAGATAGAGGCATGAAATAGTTGGCTACAGCAGTATAATCAGATAATATTGCCAAATAAAATCATTTTTATTACAACAACGAGCATTATTTTTTTATCCAAATGGTCAGAGAAAGGAACCAAAAGTAAGCCTATTTGTTTGACCATACATAAGCACTCAAAGCACAATCATCTTGTTTGTTATCCCAACACTTTCTTCAGAGACTGCTCAGCAAGTGCAAGCCACACTTGTTTTTCTTTTATAGCCTCTTCCATCTTTTCTCGTATTAAATAACAAGGAAATTAGTTTACAGAATCAGAAATAGTTAGATTTATTAATATCATAAACAAAGTAAAAAGCCAACTTGGGGGGTTATGATTATGAAATATAAAACAGTTATTATTATGAGTTTGTTATTTGCTGTCCTGCTTGTAGGAATTAAAGGTGTGACAGCTGAAGAGGATATAGAAGTTATTATTGGATGGGATCCGCACATGGACAGACCAGTTGTCAAGTCGCATCCAGACATTCCAACATTGGAACCCACTATAACACTGGATTATGTGAAGTCAAAAATTAAGTACCATTTTCTCTTTGATAATGGAGAGCAGACTTTAGAAGTTAATCTAAAGGAATCAGAAAATAGGATAAGAAAAGATGGAAGAGAAAGCAGAAAGATGGTATACACTGTCATGAACACAAAACGAGATGGAAAAAAAGAGCCAAATTCTGCAGTGAAGAAAGAGCTCCACATAAGAATTTCGGACAGAAAGGCTGTGCAAAAATTAGTAAATCAGGAAACTGGAAAGACAGAAATAAAGTATAAATACAACAGAGAGACTGGAAAAACAAAAGTCTGGAAAAATGGAAAAGTAATAAAAGTTTACAATGGTTATGCAGCACTTCTTCTGGAATCAAACGAAGGCAACATTAAATGGTATGGTTTAGAGTAATTCTAGACCATCTAATTATTTTTTCTTGATAATTATATCCCACTTGGTGTCTTTCTTGATGACATCCTTCACCCTAAATTGCTCGGGCTTATCAAACATCGCCATCAGTAGATTATCTCTGTCAATAACAGTGTAAACCCTAATGCCAACAATTATTTCAACACCAGGAACTATAGCTGTCCCATACATATTCATAAAATCAAAAATGCCCCTGTATGCCATGACATCAAAAACCGTGCAGTCTATTTATAGCTTTCCCCAAAAGATAATTAAAGGATAAACTTATAAAAAAATTATGTTTTCAGAGTTTTTTAATGGGTTTGTTGTATTTTTGACAAATACCATTGGAGCATGGGGCTATCTTGGAATACTTATCCTCATGATTGTAGAAAGTTCTTTTATCCCTTTCCCAAGCGAAGTTGTTCTCATACCCGCAGGAATCCTAATTGCTAACGGGGAAATGTCTTGGTTACCAGTTATAACCATGGCAATCATGGGTAGCATCATTGGGGCATTGATAAACTATTATATTGCATTATCATTAGGCAGAAGGCTTACAAACAGATTAGTTTCCAGATACGGTAAAATCTTTATGGTAAACAAAGATACTATTCTAAAATCAGAAAAATATTTTGACAGTCATGGAGAGATAACAATATTAGCTGGCAGGTTGATTCCGGGAATAAGGCAGATAATATCCTTGCCGGCAGGATTCTCAAGAATGAATATTTTCAAATTTATTTTGTTCACCACAATTGGGGCATTAATCTGGTCTGGATTTCTTACATATGCGGGCTATTTAATTGGAGCAAATCTTTCCAGCCAGGAACCAAATTTGAAAATGTTATCCTTGATTGGAATAATAATCGCCATAGCACTAATAGGTAGTTATGTAATGTTTAGAAAGAAGATTCAAAACACAGGTTTTAATAAGTTAGACCGTATGTAAGATATATGTCAGATTCAACAAAATCGTCCCTAAAGTTCAGAATTAATAATATATACCGAAGTCACATGGTATTAAATTATTATTCTTCAAGACTGTTAAGAAATTCATTGCCAACAGAAGAGAATCTAAAAAAATTAAATGATACAAAGATTTCAATTATTAATAAAACAGAATCTTCTGTAACAATACTATCATCAATAACTGGAAGGAGATTTGAGGTTATAGATTACATAGACCCATTAAAAGTATGCGCAGATATATTAACCTCTGAGCATTTTTTTGATTCACAGGAAATAATTAGTGATATCTTGAAGATATATGAAAACAATTTAAACAGATTTATTAGGGAATATCAGATAAGCCCCATAGACCAGGCAAAATTATCCAGAATAGATTTTATTTGATTAATAGTAAAACGAATTAGACCCATAAAAGTCCTGTGCATTTGAAGCAAACCCATAGGCAAAAGGATTTCCTCTGCTTGCAAAATTATAAGTGTTCATCTGTGATTGTGAGGCATAATTAATAAAATTATTATTGCCCAATTGTGTTCTGGCTAAATCATAACCCTGATAATTCTGATAAGCATCTTTATAGCTGTCTCTAGGGCAATAGCTGTAGCTCCCATAGTAACCATCACATCTTCCATAGCCACCATAATATGGGTAACCACCACCATAAAAATTAACACCCATACCGAATCCGCCATATCCATAGTTGTTGTAACCATAGTTATTATAGCCATAGCCTGGCCAGGTTTCATCCATATTGAAAAAAGATGCATCTGCATCACTAATATTCATGATACCAACAAGCAATAAAAATCCGAACAACACTAATAGTTTTTTCATTTTTACCAATCAACTCTCCTCTTGATTTCAAGCTCACCTATTTTTCTGCTGTATTCATCTGGAGCATTATTTTTTAAATATGTGTCCAATGAAACGTATCTGGAAGCATTATTGGAATCCTCAACAAGCAACACATCACTGCCAGAACTTCTATAAATCCTCATTACAGTAGGTTTGCCACTCTCCCTAAATATCTTAACACTCTCAGCATTAATATCTTGTGTAGCTCCAATCGCAAGACCTGCAATTAAAAAAGCACCAGCAGTGCCACAACACAAAACCCTATCAGTAACATCCATTTTCTTATGCCTCCAAAAGCACTATTAAAAACACCTATTTCCATATATAAATCTTTCTGTTTGTAATCACTATAACATAGCAAATAAAGCTTGATAGTTGCATATAGCCTATGGATTCATTTTTTCAACACAAAAACCTCAAAAACTATATAAACTCTGTAAAATCAGAACAACTAATGGAAAAAGAGCAATTTAAAGACTACTCCTTAAAACACAGCACTTCCCACTTGCTGGCATCAGCAATTAAAAGTTTATATCCCATGGCAAGGCTGGCAATAGGCCCGCCAACACATGATGGATTCTATTACGATTTTGATAATCTAGAAATAACAGATGATGACCTGAAAAAGATAGAAAAAAAGATGAGGCAGATTTCAGAATCAAACCACGAGTTCAAATATAGTGAAGCATCCAAAGAAGAAGCAAAAAAATTGCTTAAAGATGAACCATACAAACTAGAAATTTTAAAAAATTTAAAAGGGAAAATTACATTCTATACTCATGAAAAATTCACAGACCTATGTGAAGGACCACATATAAATTCTACAAAAGAAATCAGGCACTTTAAGCTTACTAAATTGGCAGGTGCATACTGGAGGGGTGACTCAAAAAACAAGATGCTCACCAGAATTTATGGGGTAGTATTTAATACAGAAAAAGAACTAAAGGAATACCTGAACAGAATTGAAGAAGCAAAAAAAAGAGACCATAAAAAATTAGGAAAGGAATTAAAATTATTTACCTTCTCGGATTTGGTTGGTTCTGGTTTGCCATTATGGACACCAAAAGGGACTATACTAAGAAACCTGCTGGATGATTTTGTCTGGGAGCTAAGAAAGAAAAATAATTATAAAAAAGTATTCATCCCACACATAACAAAAAAAGAGTTATATCAAACAAGTGGGCACTGGGATAAATTTAAGGATGAATTATTTAAGATAAAAACGCGTGAAGGACATGAGTTTGCTATGAAGCCGATGAATTGCCCGCATCACACACAGATATTTGCTTCTGAACAAAGATCCTACAGGGATTTGCCACAGAGATACTGTGAAACAACTCTTGTATACAGAGATGAACAAAGTGGAGAGCTACAGGGGATATCAAGAGTGCGTAGCATAACACAGGATGATGCGCATGTATTCTGCCAAGAAGGGAAAGTAGAACAAGAAATAGAAATCATTTGGGGCATTATAAATAAATTTTATTCAAGCTTCGGATTCAAGCTGGATGTACGTTTATCAACACATGATCCAGATAATTTTAAAGCATATTTAGGGACTCCTGAAAGTTGGAAAAAATCAGAAACACAGTTGCTCAGCGTAATAAAAAAACACAAAGTAAATTACACAGTTGGAGAAGGAGAGGCAACATTCTACGGTCCAAAGATTGATTTTATGGCCTATGACTCTCTTGGCAGGGAATGGCAGGTTGCAACAATACAATTAGACTCAAATATGCCGGAAAGATTCAAGTTAAACTTCACAAATGAAAAAGGAAACATAGAGCAGGTTGTTATGATACATGCTGCAATCATGGGGTCTATTGAAAGATTCCTTAGCATCCTCATAGAGCACTATGCAGGAAAATTCCCATTATGGTTGAATCCAGTTCAGATAAAAATATTGCCGATTACAGATAAAAACAATAAATATGCAGAAAAAATAGCAAAAGAGCTGGAAAAAAACAATATTAGATATGAGCTGGACACAAAATCAAATGCAATAGGGAAAAAAATTAGGGAATCGCAATTAGAAAAAGTAAATTATATGCTGACATTAGGTAGCAAGGAAGAGGACAGCAATACTATTGCAGTGCGCACAAGAGAAGGAAAAATAACATTTGGTGTAAAATTGGATCATTTTATTAATGATTTAAAGAAAGAAATAGAATCAAAAAAATGATAGACCCGCGAATAGATATAGAGAGATTAAAAAGCTCAAAGGAATTTACAAGCTGGAAAGAAAATAATCAAAATTCATATTTATCTGATTTCTTCTGTATTCTTGACAATGAATCATCAGAAGACAACGTTTGGCAGATAGATTATTACAACCCTGGAGAAGATACTATTACTTCATTTGAGTTGCCAGCAGACAAAAGAAAATCATGCAGATTAAAACAGGCTTCATCAAAGATATATAAAAAGAAAAATGATGTTATTGAAAAGCTGAATCTAAAAAAAGTAGAATGGAATGATGCAAGCATAGTTGCTATAGCAAAGGAAAAACTTAAAGAAAAACACCCTTCTGAAATGCCGACAAAAACAATTCTAATTCTGCAACATAATAAAGAATTAAACAGAACAATATGGAATCTTACATTTATGACATCAGCATTAAATATGTTCAATGCCAAGATAGACGCATCAGACGGGAAAATATTGGAGTCTTCATTAAAAAGTGCCCTGTCCCTAAAAAAGGAAATTCTGCCAGGAAAAGACTGATTATTTGCTCCTGACAACGCCGTTCTTTGGGCACAGCTTGCTTAGCTTGCACTTGCTGCATATTGGAATAGGGGCTTTGCAAACCTTTCTTCCATGACTAACAAGCAAATGATTAAAATGCAGCCATGTTTTTTTAGGAACTATATTTAGCAAATCTAACTCGACTTTGTTTGGATCTTTTTTATCAGTAAGACCCAATCTAAAACTGATTCTTTTTACATGTGTGTCAACAGCAATACCTTCACTTTTTCCAAAAGAGTTGTTTAAAACTATGTTTGCAGTTTTTCTTGCAACACCATGTAACTTTAACAAATCATCCATATTGCTGGGCACATTTCCATTAAATTCTTCAACTAACATCCCCCCAGTCTTTTTGATATTCTTAGCTTTATTTCTAAAGAATCCAATAGATCTGATTTCATTTTGCAATATTTTTAAATCAGCATTAGCATAATCTTCAGCAGTTTTATACTTCTTAAACAATTCTTTTGTTACAATATTGACCCTCACATCGGTGCATTGTGCAGATAATATTGTAGAAATTAACATCTCTAGTGGATTCCTAAATCTCAAAGAACTCTTTCTTTCAGGATATTCTTTTTCCAGAATAGGAATAATTTTTTTGACTCTTTTTTGCATTAAATTAAAAAATAAGACTGCCTAATAAAGCCTTCTAGGGCGTTTTTCAGAATCAAAGCTCCAGTGCAACGGATCAAAGACCCTTCCTCTTCTTGATACGCTATTTTCTGGATTCCCTAACTTTTTAGCTAAACCCTTCTCAAATTTAGCCATCTCAATAAGCTCTATGAGTTCAAATTCAACAGGAGTAGAAGGTGTCATGCCAATTTCAAGAGCCTTGGCATAATCCATAGGATCTCTGCTCTCAAAAGCTTTTGCAAGCAGTTCAGTGCCCTTTTTCCCCATTAAAGTTAGATAATCTTTCATCCTTTTCAATTAATTTACATACTTATAAATGTTGCTGTAGTTACTACTTTAATATAGTAAAGAATAAAAAGATTTAAATAGCACTTTAGTCTTTAAAAGTTAACATGACCCTACCTAAATCATTAGAAATTATAGCAAACTCAGATATAAGTTTAAACATTTTCAACGTAGGAAAACCTGAATTTATTGCTGTTGCTACTATGAAATATCCAAATAGGGAAAAGCCAGTCCATATCATAGGGCCTAGTGGTGATGGTGTTCTTAACTTTTCATTTAACGCAGCAAACAAAAGAAGATATCAATTAAAACAATTTCAACAAACTGATTTAGGAGTTATGACTGCCACGATTGTTACGAAGAAAGATATTGAAATCTACGAATTGCATCAAAGAAAAGAATCTCTTCCAAAGGATCTAAAATATGAGGAAGTTTCGATGACAGAATATGCAATCCGCATAAAATAAGACCATCATTTTCTTTGATTATTTCAGTTTTCTTGCATCCAGTTCTCTTAACTAATACGTTAATTATCATAGACAAGCTTAATCAAGTCTCTTCATTCATCACACCAATAAAGACCTAGACTAAGATAACTAAAAGATAATCCACACATCTTTTATTTTTAAAAAATTGAGCCACTTAGAGAGCATACGTCGGGTTGCAGTGTCATACCACTAGTTCAATGCCGTAGCAAATTAGACTATTTTTTCTTATATCCAAACTTTTTATTGTATTCTTTATGATCGATAAACTCTAACAAAATGGATATTATTTCTAATTCATTTCCTGTAATTGTGTAGATCATCCGCCAATAATCTGGAAGATTAATTTTCCATAAGTTTGTCACCCCATATTTATTAATATATTCCTTAGAAATCTTCCTTTTTTCAATTTGAATACCTCTATAGGGGTTAATAAATAAGTTATCTTTTTCCCTTTCAATAGCTATCAAAAGTTGTTTATGGAATTTACCATCTTTCTCCTTGATGATAATACGGAGTTTCTTTAATTGCTCTTCAAAATCTGGAGAATATTTTACATTTAATGATTTTTTCATAATTCTCAACTCGCGTCAACACTATTTTCTAATAATTTTTTCATCTTTAGATCTTCATTATAAATCCAAAGAATTCCTTTCTCTCCAGAAAAAATCATGCCTTTTTCTTCAAGATATTCAAGTATAACATTTAAAGTTTGTCTCATAATTTGTTTTGGCAGTCTTCTAAGTAATTCATTTTTTGAAATAGCAAGTTCAGCATCTTTCAACACTTTTTCAACCTTCAAAACAGTATCAAGTCTTGGATAATGGAGTACATCTCGTTGCATTTTAATCTCCTCACAACCAGTGATATACTTATACATATATAAGTTTATATATAAGGTTTTCTATAACATCAAGCTTCTCTTAATCATACGTCATCTTTCCACTATCACAATTATACACAATAGGTACTAACCCGAGTCGCAACGTTTCGTAAACAACTAAATGTTTTTACACCTACCTTTTCCAAAAGGACAACTATTTTTTAGGAAACCTAAGCTTATACCTTACATATTTTTTTCTTTCTGGTTTTTCAACCCTGCAGTTGTCAAATAACAAACTTTGCAATGGCTTGGAAACAACCTCAACATGTTTCTTTGTTTTTATTAAGCATAGAAATTTAGCAAAGCACCAATCACAATGGTTCCTGCGTGTAGCATCATAATATCCCTTTTGTTTGCTATGGGTTGGCTAATTCTTAATAGCTCATAACATTCAATCCCTTGATTCTTTCAAAATGTTTTGGATTTCTTGTCAAAATCTTGTTTATACCGTTTACCATAAAAATTGCAGCAATGATGCAGTCAAATTTCTCAATCATTTTTCCTTCCTTCTTTAATTTCCAGAAAATATGGGATGCCTTCTCACAAGACTCACCAGTAATATCCATTTGATACAACCCATCAAAAAAACTCCTATAGTACTGTGCTTCTTTTGTGTGTTTTGTATTTTCAAAATCCAATCCAAAGAACAATTCCAAATAACTCATGATGGTGACTGCTAAAGGTTCTTTGTTGGATTCAAAAAATCCTTTTATTTTTTCATCCCCTCTAAAAATATCTATAATTGCGCTTGTGTCAAGACCTATCATTATAATCGTTTGTCAAAAGAACGTCTCATGTCCTTCATGCAATCCTCTCTCATATTCCAATCAAGGTTCTTTAAAATACCAAAAAAATCCATAATAACATTTTTATCTTTCTTGAAACTAAGAATGACATCTGAAAAACTTTGATCTTTAGATTTTAGTTTCTTAAGAAAATCATACGCATCTTTTTTTACAGATATATTAATGCTTGTCATGTGTACTCATAGTATGTACACATATATAAGCTTTTCTGCAACAAGTCGAGTAATCTCCTGAATCAAAATTTTTTAATATTTCCACTAAAAGAACTGCTATTTTTTAAGGAATCTAAGCCTATGTCTTACATACTTCTTCCTTTCTGGTCTTTTTGGTTTTTCAACTCTGCAGTTATCGAAGACCAACACTAATCATTTTTTTTCTGCTTTTAAGACCCCTGACTATCTTCGCACTGCACTTATATTTTTTTGATAAAAACTTAATAATCTCCATATTAGCCTCTCCATTTTCAGGCCTGCCTTTAACATTCATTTCAAGAATTCCATTGTCTTTAATTATTTCTGTCTTCTTGCATCCAGTTCTCTTAACAACAATATTAATTATCACAATATAACCAAGAAATACAGCTATAAATAGTTATTCAAAAATTCCTCTTCAGCGAAATGCAGTTCACCTAAGAGAATTACACATTGTGGAAACTTGCTGACACTAACATCCCCTGCTTCACCATATTTAATTTCCGGGTTTTCGCCACCTAAGCCACCACAGACAATAACTTTTTCCTTTATGTCCATTCCACACCTAATCAGATAATCTAACCCTTCTCTTGCGCTCATTAATTCTTCATTTATATCCAGCAAAACCAAAGTATGCAGTCCTATTTCTTTATTCTTTAGCATAAAATCATAAGGGCTTATAACATTTTTATTATCTTTTGGAATTGTGACAACTCTTCCAAACTTATACAAGCTCAGGCCAGTTATTCCAACAGCAGTCAATATTCCTGCATTATCAATAACATTAACATCAATATTTAGCTTTTTAGCCCTTTGTAGTATATCCATGTGTGTTGTAGCTCCTAATGGACTGCCAACAATTAACAAAGCAGCATTGCCTTTTTTTGCAGAATTCAATATTTCTCCAGGATTATTTTCAACTAAATCCCTATCAGCAAGAATTATCTTTTTACCATAAAATTCTTCCAACTTCTTAACATCAACATCAACCAATTTACTAGTATAACATTCCAAAAACACCTTGTCACAAGATTTAACAGCTTCTAAACCATTAATAGTTATATCTTTTTCACTGCCCAATCCCATTCCAATCAGGTAAAGCATTTTAATTCTTGTAAATTAATCCCCGCAATACATCCCTCGCACCGCTTATTGTATTAAGAACATCAGCATAACAGCCTCGTAATTCATCCATGTAACAATTAACTTCATCAAATAAATTATGTGCCGTATCGCCTCCAATTCTTAAAAGACATCCCCCAATCATAATAAGTCTTCTGTCCAAAGAACCTAGCTCTTTAAACAATGATTCTGGGTCATCTTCAATTTTCACAGAATCCAGAACACTGGCAACATCTCTCCCTATATCCTCCAGTTCATCAGAAAAATAACCTAGGGCTTTATCTCTTGCCAGACAGATATTTCTATGGAATTTCTTATCTAAAAAAATAGAAATATCACGTGCATCTTCCATAAATCCCCCTATCCTATTCACCGGGAGCGGGTCTGTATCCCTACCTGAGTAATCAGTCATAACATTAATCTATATGCTCTAGTATATAAATCTAACTAAGCCGTTAAGACCTTGCCTACAACGCTTCTAAGCATATGGTCAACAATTTCAACATCATAATGTTTTTTCAATTCAAGTTTATCATTAACACCAACAATTAGTGGATAACTCCCCATCTGCCTACCAAAGCTATGTTTGCCATCATGAACTTCCATCCAAACATTTTTCATGATAGTTCCTTTAGGCACAAGCATCTTTAACATCTCAAAATCAATTTCTTTCCTTATTTTATTCCTCCACTTCCAATAATTGGATTTATTCTTTTTCAAAAATTTAGTTCCAACATCCCACATGGCAGTGCCTGGCAAAGGGGTTACCTGCCTGATATTTATTCTTCTTAGCAATAATTTTTCATCCAAGATCTTCTTTAAATATTCAAAATTAATATCCCCTGTTTTTTTGCTCTCTCCTTTCAAGCCATAAACAAGATTTATTCCGGGTAAAAAATAATGCATCCCATTAGGCCCTCTTTTACCACCAATTTTATTAATAATCTTTATTGCTTTAATAGCAGTATCAGGAGAAGTATTTAGTTTGTTTTGTTTAACAACATCAACATCAAAACTTTCAACACCAAATGCAGCTACATTTCCCTCGGTGCAGTATTTAACAACTAATTTGGTTTTATCTTCATCAACTAAAGAAGGAATAACATTATCAATATGCAGACAATTTAATTTCAGCTTGCTGATTGGATTTAATAGTTTTTCAATCTCAGTTGCATTAATTCCCTTATAACTAAAAAAACATGCCTGTTTGCCAAGTCTGAAATTTCTTTCACCTAGGTCATAAAATGCCTTTATTTCATTATGGATATCTTTTTGATTTCTCCATTCAACTTTAGCTTTCAATGGTTCAGTGCAAAAACTGCATTTCCCCATAATACATCCTC
>JAUYMN010000019.1 GCA_030699455.1 Nanobdellota archaeon
GTGAATGTCATACCCAGATACGAGGGAGATGGTGTTAATATATCATGGAGGAATGAACAGATAAAAGAGGAAGAACTAAAGGATGTTTTTGGAAAGATATCCAGAGAAATTAAAGGTCAGGAGATACCCGAAGAACCTAAAGCTGTTGTGGATACTACTAAAGTCGTATCTGATGGATTAGCTATTGAAAATACAAATGAAGCAACATCTGGTGAATTTGATGATGAAGTACTTCCTTAAATCAATGGAAGAAATATTATTTTGCCAAGGTATAATGCAATAATTGTTCCAAGCCAGAATGATGGGATGAAGGGTATTCCTTCTTTTACCAGCACAGATTTTATTCTTGATTTCTTTATTTTTTCTATGGATTTTTTGTCTATTCCATATTGATTTATTTTGTAGATTAATTTTTTATCTTTATAGATATCTTCCTGAACCCAATCCCCTTCTGTCAATGCTGATGGTTTTAATCTCTTATACATGCATGACAACTCTACACTCTTTAATGTCATTATTAAGTATGGCAACAATAATGAGATTAATGCAAGATAAGCTCCAAGGTGCTTTGAACCTGACGGGAAAGATGCATATGACAATATCATGATTAGCAATGCAGCAGCTAACATGAAGATTTTCATAATTTTTATCTTTTTTTCCGAGTTTAGCTTTATGAACTCTGCTTTGAACTCTTTAGCGTGCCTGAATGCCAGAGTTACTGCGTAGAATGTTCCATAAATTGCCCCTACAATTAAAATGTTAACAAGGATTATTATTGGAAATGGAATTATGCTGTTTGCCGAGATATAAGCAGGTTTTACTGCAAATGCTGTTCCTAATGAAGTTATTAACTTTGTGTCTCCTCCCCCCCACTGTTTTGTGAAATACATAAGATTTCCAAAAATAAAAAATATTGCAAAATACATTAGTGAGTATGTTATGTATGCATGGTTTTTCATAAGTATAGACTGTAATGCTCTTGTAATAATTACAAATGAAAGCAGTCCATAGCTTATCCAGTCCGGAATCTCTCTTGTTTTGATATCAAACAATGATGCAATTGTCAATGCCATTACTACAACAGCAGTTATGATTATATCAAATGTCAATAACATCTAAGAATTTGCTGTGGCATAAGTTTATAAAGTTTTTAGTGGGTGTGGCGATATGGCAAGTATTATAGGAGCAGGACCTGTTGGCAATTATCTGGCAGGAAAGCTTGCAAAAAATGGGCTAAAAGTTGAAGTATATGAAGAGCATAAAAAGATAGGTGAGCCTATTGCATGCACAGGGATATTGACTTCTTATCTTGGCGATTTTATGAAAGTTAATGAAGATTATGTAATAAATAAAGTAAATCAAACAAATGTATATTCTCCGAATGGAAATTTTGTTAATATCAAACTGAAAAAAAATTATATTGTTAACAGAGATTTATTTGATAGGCATCTTGCTGAGGATGCAAAATCTAATGGTGCAAAATATAATCTTGGCTTCAGATTCAATTCATTAAAAAATAAATCTATGAAATTTGATAATGGAGAGATAAGAAAAGATGACTGCATAATTGGAGCAGACGGCCCAAAAAGTCTTGTTGGAAGGAGTGCTGGAATTTTTGGCGAAAGAAAATTTGTAGTAGGGCATCAGGCAAGAGTCAGGCTGAAAAATAAAACTGATCCAGACATTGTTGAGTTCTTTTTGGATGAAGGCAATTATATTGGCTGGTCTGTTCCCGAAGATGAAAAAACCGTCAGACTAGGTGTTGCTTCCCATAAGGGTGTTAAGAACCATTTTGAAATTTTGATGAAAAAAAGGCCTGGAAAAATTCTGAATTGGCAAAGCGGACCAATACCAGTTTATAATCCTTCTTTGAAGTATGAGTCCGACGGAGTATACTTAATAGGTGATGCCGCTACACAGGTCAAAGCAACAACTTATGGCGGGATAATTCCAGGGATGCATGCTGCTGATTTATTGGCAAAGGTTATTACGAACGAAACTGAAGGGGGCTATCAGAAAGGATTATGGAAGGCAACAGGAAGACATTTATGGATGCATCTGATGATTAGAAAAGTTATGAATCGTTTTAGAAAAGAAGATTACAATGAACTGATAAGGTTATGTGAGAAAAACAGTGTCAGAGATACTATTTATGAATATGACAGAGAGTATCCTCTGAGGTTATTGTTTGCTCTTGGATTAAAACAGCCAAATTTCTTTAAATTCTCTAAGTGTTTGTTAAGAAACGAAATTTAGATTATTTAATATGGGAGAAAAATTTCGTTGAGTAGGTGTGGGTGGTTATACTATGGAAATATTTCGGGAATTTCGGAAAAGCTCTTTTTAATTAGAAAACTTTTGTTTTATTAAAAATGGGAGAATATGGGTTTAAACTGTCTGATTCGGTAAAATTTGCCTTGTCCTGTGGGGCAGTAGGGGCACTTGGATGCATAGCCTTTACAAGAATGAACAGAGTAAAGTCTGATGCAAACACAACATATTACAATTTAGGAGAGAATAGCCTTGAAAATAAAGTTACAACAAATAATGGGTTGTTGTTTAATCTTTATTCTTCAGATGCTGCTAATTTTACTTCCCTTGGTTTGACTCACGATTTAGTAGGGGCAGGCATTGCGATGGTTGCCGGCATGGGAGGTGTCAGACATAAAATTGCAGCATTGGGAATAGCTTTTACTGTTGCTTATTTTCCAGAAATGGTTAATGTATGCAATGAAATAATTACTGGTTCAGAAGTGTTTATGCAAACCGGAAAAGATATGGCTTTTGTTGCAGGAGCTTATTTTGTTGGAAAGGCACTTCGAGGTTTTAAAGGAGAAAATCCATATAGTGCTGGGAATTTTAAAGAAGATTACCATTATCAGGATAGAAGGTGGTGGAATGGGTGATAATCCTTGATTCAGCAAGATTTATATAAAGAAGCAGGTATTTTATTTTTGTTGAGGTGGTTGATATCGGGAATTTTTTAAAGAAGGGTGAGGAAGGACAACCTGCGGCATATCTTGTTATGATGATTGCACTGTTCTTAATTATTTACGCCATAATACTACCCTCATCTGAGAAAGAGGCGATTTATAATGATCAGCCAGGTAACGCTGTTTTTCCGGCAGGAAACAGCATGAATTATGGCGGAACTTATGGTGGTGGCAAACCGTTAATGAATTTTTTTAGTGACAGTCCGGGTTATATGAAACCATTTTTTAATGAAGTATTTCAAAAAAGTCTAGCAAGTATAAACCTGTATTCTGTTGAACAGCAAGGCTTTGAAACTCTGGCAAATAATATACAGTTGGAGAATGGAGACAAGGTGGATTTTGTATTTAGAGTTGATAACTTAAATGAATTACAAGATGCCCAATTGTTGTTTTTTGTTGCTGGAGGAGATGGAGAATTGAATGTAAAATTAAATGGAATTAGCATATTAAGCGGGGAAGTTACAAGCGAAATGCTACCTATTAATCTTCCAAAATCTATGATTGGCGAAATGAACAGGCTGACTTTCGAGGCTAATAGCTCAGGATTCTTTGGAATATTTTCAAATAATGGATATTTGCTGAAAGATGTGATTGTTGCCAGAAATTATGTTACAAGAAATAATTATGAAATAAGACAATTTGTGCTGAGCTCACAAGAATACTATAATCTTAATCATATGGCTATGTATTTCATGCTTAATTGCTTTAGGGATGAGAATGGGAGATTAGCAATAAGACTTAATGGAAACCTAATCCATGATGCACTAACGGTTTGTGATGCAGGTGTGACAGAAGTAGATTTTGCATATGGCGATTTGATTGAAGGGAGAAACGTCCTTGAATTCTTAGTTGATAGGGGGCAGTATATTCTTGAGAATGTTGTTATTGAAGTTGACTTTTCACAGGCTGGCTATTATAAGGAGTACTTTACTTTGAATTCAGCAGATTACCAATTATTGAATGCAGGCGCTAATATTATCCTGCAGGCTAGATTTTTAGGCGGAAACAAAAATGCTGGAACATTTTACGTAAATGGATTTCCGGTGTATTTTGATACATCACTTCCTGAATTTACTGCTGATTTGAATGGACTAGTGTATGATGGAAAAAATGTGATTACAATAATTCCCGATACTGCTTTTGAAATGGTGGCTCTTGACATCTTTCTTGATAGGGAATTAACTTAAGATTATTCATAAGATGGCAAAAGATGAGAATACTGGAAGAGATGATACTTATGAGAGAGATTTAAGAGAAAGGCGAAGATCTGAAGAAAGATCTTTTGAAGATTACAGGAGAGCAAGGGGAGATAATAAGTCTCCTGCAGATTCTGATGGGATAGTAAGCAAATTAACAATAACATCACTCCTGGTTTTTATTGTTGCTTATCTTACCAGGGGCACATCTTATATTAGTATTGTGTGGGTTGCAGGCATACTCGTTTTGCTTGCTATTTTTTGGAAAAAAATAATTCCCGAACCACTAAGAAATATCATTGGGAAAATTTTCAAGATATTATTATTTATAGGGGTGATTACATTTCTTGTAATTTTTATATTTCAAGGATTTACTACAGGAAGCTGGAAAATTCTTTCTGCTCAAGCCGAAGAATCAGGAGCTGAAAAAGCAGTCGGAAATACTATGGCAAATTGGTGGGGCTATGTAAAAAATCCCAATAGGCTGTACGATGATAAATGGAAAAATCCAGATGTGGTGGAACAGACTCCACAGAGAGGGATAAGAATTTATGGTTTAGAAACAAGAAAAAGTGCTTTTGCTGAGGACGAGGATATTATACTTTCAGGGAATGCAGAAGTCAATGCTTTTTCTGACCTAGATGCAAAAGTTTCTTTTAGATGTGCTATTAATGATTCAGGCGTTGTAAGGGAAGGTGAATTTTCAATCCATGAAATGGGAGATGGTGTTAATGAAATAACTGTTTATGCAGGACATGACGAGGATATTGGATTTAACTGTAGGTTTGATGGAATTAATCTTGAACTTGATGATAAAGAAAGGAATGACAAAGAAAGAACTACAAAAATATTTACTGCGGATATTCAGGGAATTTATGAGGATTTTACAACTACAAGCGAGCTGAAAGTTTATAGTTTAACAAGAGAAAAGATGGATGAGCTTACAGGCAAAGATCCATTTAAAGAGCTTGGATTGAATGACCCATCACTGGAAGCTGGAAATAAAATGAGAAGCTCATGTTTCTCTGGATGTGGATTAACAAAAGTTGCACTAAAAACTTCCAAGCAACCGCAGACTGAAGTTGGAACTTATTTGCTAAGTATAGGAATAAAAAAAGATGCAGATTGGTATGGGGATATTGTTAAGATTAAAAAAATTGAAGTGAATCTTCCCGAATCAAATTTTGAACTTGTTGGCTGTGAATACTTTGGCGGGGATAACATCCTTGATGAAAATGAGCCTTACATGGAAGTTAAGAATAAAGAAATAAAGGAAAATAAGTATACAACTACATATGATCTTGGATTTTATTGCGATTACAAGATAACAAGAGCGAGATCTTTACTGAGCTATGATTTGATTACCGTTGATACAACATATGACTACATGGTCAAAAAAAAAGAAACTATACATATCCTTGAGAAGTCAAATTATAACTTTGATGAAGGAGAATCTATTGATGATACTGATGAGGTGGAAAATGAAAGTAATACTGTTTATTACAATCTTGCTTAGCCTGTTTTTGATTGGGTGTGCGAGCACTTCCTCTTTTTATGACAGGCTCCCTTTTGGCAAGAGTGATGAAAAAAATGCAGGTCTGAATATGGAGGAGCCCATACCCAACCTTGGCCCAAACAAGGGAGTGTTACTTGGTTTTCAAAAAGGAAACCCTCCAAATATGATAAGAAGAGATTTTGATGTGGCTCTTGATGCTGTCAATTATATGCCTGAAGATGTTTCAGGAAGTTTTGATTTGTGGAGTACGAATAACGGACTTGAGGGCTTTGAAAAAGTAGAAGGTGGCTCTTTTAATGTTGGCTCCGCAATATATGAAAATGATGTGCTTGTAAAACCAACATTAACCAGCCCTTTTTCACAATCAACCAGATTTTCAAATATAAGAGATGGAAGCACAACACAGTTCAAACTCATTGCCGAGTATGATGTTAATTCCGTTGTGGATTTTAACTTTTGTCTTACAAGTCCAAAAGGAGATTATGACAGTAGTTGCAAAAGCAGTGAAACTCTTTCTGGATTAAAACTGGGAAATTATAATTCCCAATATCCCGTCACTGTTTCAAGTATTAGAAGGGATTTCTCACCGGTTGGAGAAACAACAGATTTAAGAGTTACATTGTTGATACAGCTTTCCAATGTTGGTGGTGGAAAAGTAAACACAGGATTTAATACGAATAAAAGAATATTGGATTTTGATATTTTTGGGCCAGTAAATTTTGAATGTTGGTCTGATGACATACTGGATAAATCTGGAAAAAATGGTCCAGGTGGTTCTTCAAGCATATCTGTTGAAATGGAAAAAAGCTCTGTCGATGTGGTGTGTGATGGAAAAATAGGTGTCAATAGACCACGTGAAAACATCAACATGAGAATAAAAACAAGCTATGGCTATGAAATTCAAGCTGAAACACCAGTCATTAAAGTAGAGGGGTAGTTTTTTAAATAAGTGAATATTAGGAATTAGAGATGGGTATGAATAAAAGGGGATTGGTATTGGTGCTGTTGTTAGCATTGTTCTTGGCAGGATGTCAGAATGATAATAAGGAAAAGACTCCTGAAGGCCCTTATGTTGGAGGTACGCAGGGATTGCTATTCGCTTTTGAGGAAGGGGAGCCACCAGCAGCAGTTCTTGATAATGATCAGCAGGAATTTTTTATCACACTAGTTGTTAGAAATCTAGGAGAGTATACAGTTCCAGAAGGAAAGGCTATAGCCTCTATAAGTGGAATTGATTCCAAGGCATTTAGCATGAGTTCTTTGAATACTAAAAATGATGTTGACATCACTGGTATTGCAAAGGATCAAAGTTTTATAATTGAAGGTGGAGAAGAATTATTACAGTTTGAACAAGCCAGCTATACAAATGATGTTGGTGCTGATTTTGGTCTGACTATGAGGGCTGATCTTTGTTACAAATATAAAACTGAGGCATTGACACATCTTTGTCTGAAAGAAAATGTTGTTAAAAAAGAGATAGAAGATGTGTGTGATACAACAAACTCTAATCTACCACACTTTAATTCAGGCGCACCTGTTCAGATATCTAATGTAAGACAAAACACAGTCGGTTCTGGCAAAGTACAGGTTGCCTTTACTGTTGAAAATGTGGGGAATGGAATTGTATACTTACCTGAATCTTTTACAAATGCCTGTACTGGTGAGAAGGGTATGATGGACATGGTTAAGATTAGCCTTGAAAATCCACAAAATAATTTTAAGCCATCCTGTAGCGCCCTAGGAAAAAGTGATTCTGGCAATGTGAGACTTGTGAATAGGAAGAAAGAGATTACATGCACAATCGACACTTCAGGCTTACAAAAGGTAAGCTATCAGGATTTACTTTTGATAAATGTTGATTATATGTATAGAGAGGCTGTTACTACCAATCTTAATGTAGAGAATGCAGTTTGATTATTCCGAGTAAACATTTTCCCATGCCATTTGCATGTGCTCAGGTGTTGCAAGTTTTTTCAATGGGCTTTCTTCTGTAAGATATAAAGACTCTATTGATTTAAACTGGTCTTTAGTTTCATATGCTTTTCCAATTATCCTGCCACGAGGTAAATTTTTTGGGTAGTGCAATATAATCTTCTTTCCTGCTCTGTTTTTGTGTGCTTCCACTTCAAAACCATGATATTTCCCCTTGTATATCTTTGGAGATGTGGAACTAACAATCCAGCTTGTTCCAGCCAACAGTCCAATTAATGTTAGTGCACTTATTGTATCTCTAAGTTTCATTGTGGCTATGTTCCTTAATATATGATTTATAAGTCTTTTGGGATTTTTTCAATACCACCTAAAATATCTTATTGGTCTGACTACTTTTCAGGCAAAGCCGAGGAATTCGCAATATCTTTAAATGATGCTGTCTTTTTTATATGCATGTCTGAATTGAATGTCCTAAAAGAACAGTATTCTGTGTGTGATAAGTGCAGTGAGCTGACAAGCCATAGGTCTCAAGTTGTTTTTGGTTCAAGACATATGAAAGAATGCCCGATAATGATAATTGGTGAGGCGCCCGGAAAAAAAGAAGATGAAATAGGAGAACCTTTTGTTGGGAAAAGTGGCGAAATATTAAATCAGTTGCTAGATGAAATTGGTCTAAACAGAGGAGATGTTTTCATAACAAACACTATATTGTGTAGACCTCCAGAAAATAGGAATCCGAAGCAAGATGAGTTGAAAAATTGTAGAAACAGGCTTGATAAGACTGTCGAGATGATTAATCCAAAAGTGATTATTACGTTGGGTAATTTTTCTACACAGTATATATTGGATACTAAAGAGGGAATAACCAAGTTAAGGGGAAAGATTTACTCGAAGAATGGCAGGAAAGTATTGCCTATGCCTCACCCAGCAGTGCTGTTATACAATGGAATGTCTGAAAGTATATTAAATGGGTTTAGAGAAGATTTTAAGGTTTTAAAGGGTGTATTGGAAGAGAAGACGATGGGAGATTATTAATAGGGAGGGAAAGATTTATATATGGTTTAATATATACTTTGTTGTTGATAGGTGGCAGTAATGACAAAAAAAATAATGTTTATAATTGCAGTATTATTTGCTCTGATGGGCAGTCCTGTTAGCGCTAGTTATTATGGTGATTATTACGGGAGTTATCCAAGTTATTCCTCTAATTTTAATATATATGACAGTGCCAGTAAATCTACTAACGAAGGTTTTGATTTTAATCTTGACCGATCTAATTTTAATAATGTTCAGAATAGCGATAATAGCAATTTCTTTGCCGATGGATTTTTTAATAATAATTACGCCGAATTTAACCAGGCAGGATTAATTAATCTTGACCAGACAGGAAGCTTCAAAAAAAAGCCATGTGTTTCAAGAGTAATTACAGCTGTTGGGGGATTTAAGGATTATAAAATTAAAGAAAAAATTTGTGATGGGGTTAAAGGAACATTCAGCTATGGCAATGCTTATCAAAATGCAATTGATAATAATCAAGGATACAATCAAATAAATCTTGGTTTAAATGTGCAAAGAGGAAGCCAGACAAATAGCCTAAGCCAAAGCAACAACAATATCAGAAGTTCCTTTAACAAATATTATCAATTTGGCCAACAGACCAGCCTTGGAAAAGGAACACAAATAATATTTTATTAACCAATGTAATTTAGACTATCTTCTTTTGGTTTTTGTACCTTTTGCTCTTCTTTGAATATTTCTTCTTCAAAATCTTCTATGTCCAAGTTAGAATTCTCAAGCTCTTTATCAATTTTATTATTTTTTAAATTAAGATTAAGCTTCTTGTTAAGGTGCTTTATTATTTTCCTTGCCCCATTGATGCCAATGTATCTAGGGCTCTCAAATGTTTCTGCAAGTATTGTTATTGCAGGAATGTTTCTTTTTCCGGCTAGCCCAGGCAACAACCCTGTTACCCCTAGAATAGGCCCTATAAACTCATGGAGTTCTCTTTTTGTTTTTGCTCCTGCAGAATATTTCTTCAGCATTTTTATCGAGTTTGCTGTGAAGTACATCCCTGGATTTGAAGGCACTTCCTGAAGTGCTATCCCTCCAATAGTTATTATTTCCTTCCCTTTTGATTTTTCGAAGGTATCCAATATCTTATTGCAAAAGTTATGACAAGAGACTTCAGATGTCGGCTGTATATCTCCCGAAATTAGTAGAATATTATTTCCATTTACTTTTGTTGTGTAGATATCAATGCTTGGAAGTTCAATAATATTTTTTTCATTTACGAAAACGTAATGGGGCAAGTCATTCGATCTTAACTCATATATTTTTTTTGCTTTTAATTTGTCAATGAGATATTCCACTGCTATTTTTCCAACGTTTCCAACACCAGGGAGACCTTCTATCAATATAGAATTTCCTGTGGGAATTCTTGCAATTTTGTCAATTGTCCATGTCATTTTTCTTTGCCAGCCTTCTGTATTTCCCGTACTTATCTATTGGACTGTACTTTGCCGGTTTTGGAGTTATTGCCGGTTTCTTACAAGATTTACAAATTTTTTCCAAAGTGTAATCATTGCAAACAGTGCACTTTAATATTTCTATCTTCATTTCCTTGCTTTTTCAACTTCTAACTGTCCTTTATTTTTTACTATTTCCTGCTTTATTGCTTCAATTACTTCTTCTGCTTGCAATTCTGCTTCCCTTGGGTCTGAATATGTCAACGTTAAATTATATTTTGGTGCTGAAATATATGTTATCTTTATATTATACTTCTTCTTTTCTGATAATTCAATTCCACCGTTTAACGCCTTTTTAATTGAGTCTATCCCGTCGGATGTTTTACAAGTTATTATTAGGTCTTTTGATATTCTAATTTCTTTTGGTTTTAACCTTATCTTGATTATCTGTTCCAGTGTGCTCGATAGCTTTTTATCTATCCCTAACTTTTCAAGGGGATTTTTTTCGCCTTCTGCAATTTCCTGGAAAGCCTGCGAAAGCATCTCATATTCTTTTAATATCTTGCCTGATAATTCTTCATAAGTTTTCTTGTAATCTAATTTTAACTGTTTTGATACTGATTCAATTATCTTTTCACATTTATCCTCTAACTTTATTTCTTTAAGCTTGTTTAATCTTTGTCCTGTGGTAACTCTTCTCAATGAAAGGTCAAGATTTCCATATTTTTCATTTTTCCTGAGAACTTTGCATATTACTCTTTTTCCCTCTTTTACATAATCTCTAACTGTTCTTATTCTTCCTGGAGAAATCTCTGAGATGTGTATTATACCTTCGATGTTATGGTATTCTGCCAGCTCTACAAACACTGTTGTTTTTTGTATTCTTTTTACAGTGCAAACGACAATTTCTCCCTCTTGCGGGAATTTGTTTTGTTTAAATTGCATTAAGTAAGTACCTCAAGAATTCTGGCTTTGATTACTCCCTTTCCACCGCTTGGCTCTGCCAAAATCTTTCCACATACTGTACAGGTGATATTAGTGGCAGGCTTACCAAATATTACTTGATTGTTCTTGCATTTTGGGCAGCAAACTTTGATAAATTTGCTTGTTGGTTCTTTAAATATCATTTTACTAGCATCTCTTATTTTTATTTATAAATCTTGTTGTTTGGCTTTTTTTAACGTATAGAATTTTGATTAAAAAGTTAAGGTTTTTTTTATAATCAGCCTATTGTTTAGGAATGTTTATATATCATGGTGATTATGTTAATTTATGAGGGGTGTCAGGGTTAGGAAGGTGAAAGACTCTTCTGTGAGTCATAAAGCGCTTAACTATCTGACTGTCTTTTTACTTGTTCTGATTACCGCTCTTCTCTTTACATATAGCGATACCAGCACTGTGACCGGGTACGTTGTTGCAAATCATGCTAATCCATTAGGCGAGATTTATGGCGGACTAGCCCCATTGGTTCTGATATTAATAGTGGTTGTTTTGATAGTTACTTACAGAAAAATAGTCGAAAATTAATTTTTGTCTTCAATAGATAGTTTTTTTGTCCTACCCTTTGATGATTTTACTTGCGTCTTATTGCAAATTGAGCATTTTAGTCTAAAATCAGATTTCTTTGAAGATTTTGCCCCCATTCTTTTCCAACCAGAAAGTGCTTTTCTGGAGTATTTTCCATGATTTCCAAAACCTTTCTTTGCAGATCCTCTTTTACTTAAACGTGCAATTGAGCCTTTTTTTAGGGTTCCCCTTTCTCTTTTTTTAGCTAAAGCTACTGTATGCAATGTCTGAGTTTTACAATGCCTGCAAAATGTTTTTTTAGTTTTGGGTATTTTCAATTTTTATTTCCTCAACACGTTTTCTGTTTATCAGCAAGTTCGCAGTTTTTTGTGGCAGATATGACATGTCTTCCTGCTCAAATGGTCCGTAGACCTTAAGGTCATCGCCAACAAACTTTGGAACTGAGTGCAAGAATCTGACCATCTTACATTCTGAGGACTGGCTTTGTTTGGTTTTTATATCTTTTGGTGGGCTGTTTGCCTTTATTGAAACTTTCCTGCCAGTCAAGATGTTGTGCAGTATTCCCTGCCTGTAATTGTTGAGATGTTCTAATATGTCATTGTAAAGCCTTTTTTCTTCGTTAAGCATGTTTATTCCAGTTTCTTTAATATTTGCCCTTGATGAGAGCATGGCTAAATTTATTATTTTATTTTCTCTTTTTTCATAGAACTCTTTCAGAATCTTTCTGGCATTGTCCAACTGCAATTGGGTTCTTTTTGCATCCATAGAGAATATGGAATCTGTGGTTTTTTCTGTATGAATTATGGCTCCTTTTTCTTCAAAATAATCAAGGGCATGGTTATAAAAATCTTCTTCAAGCTTTTGAAGTTCAGGATTAATTTTTTCCTTCCTAAGTAATTCAAAGAGTGCCTCAAATGTTAACATATAAATCCCCCTGCTAGGTCTTGTAATGATTCTTTATTAAATTTTATGTGCGGGAAAGCTTATAATCTCTTTTTAAAGCTGTTATGGGATGAAAATTAAATATAAAGAAGAAGACTTTTTGGTGGAAGAAATACCTCTTTTGGAGTTTGGAACCAAGGAAAACAAGTATTCTTATTTTTTGCTAAATAAAAATGGAAAAAATACCTCTGATGTTATCAATGAAATCTGCAGACATCTAAGGATTCACAATAAATTTATTGGATTTGCAGGAAATAAAGATAAAACAGCCATTACTTCACAATATATTTCCATCATGACAAATATTTTTGAGATTAAAGATATTGAATCTTTCAAGATAGAGGGTGTTTCTTTAAAATTTGCAGGATATGGTTCTGAAAGAATCAATCTTGGAGACTTAAAGGGAAACAGATTTGTGATAACAGTTAGACAATTAAATGATGAGAAAGAATTGAATCCTGGAAAAATAAAAAATTATTTTGGAGAGCAACGATTTGGGAAGAATAATTTAAATTCTAGCATAGGCAAATGTCTTGTAAAAAAAAATTTTAGGAAAGTATGCGAACTGCTTAGCATCAAACCTAATGGCAATAATTTTATTGAGGCAATTAAGGGGCTTGATGTCAGGCTCCTGAGATTATACGTTAACGCTTATCAATCAATGTTATGGAATGAAGCTGCCAGAAAAATAAAAAATGCTGATGAAGTTGAAGTCATTGGATTTTTGACAGAATTTGAGAATGAGGACGTTAAAAAAATATATGGAGAAATAATGAAAAATGAGGATATTCACAAAGAAGAATTTTTAATAAAACAAATCAAAGAGATAAGCATGGAAGGAACCAAAAGAAAGCTTTTTCTTGACGTTAAGGATTTTTCTTATAAATGGTCTGACGATGAATTATTTCCTGGAAAAAAGAAATGTGTGGTGTCTTTTTGCCTTGATAAAGGGTGTTATGCTACTGTGGTTATAGAATCACTTTTTGGCTAATTTAGCAAGGTATTTAAATATGCTATTGTTTACTTTTGTTTATGAAGGGAAGTAAGAGGGATAGGAAGCTTCTTCATGAGCATGAGGCTTTTTTGTTTGTATTTTTAATCTTGTTTGTTGCAGGAGGTTTTGTATTCTGGGGGCATGATGCAAACGCATTGAATTATGCCTATGATGGCAGTGATATTACAAGTATTGAGCTAACTTCTGAAAACAGTGTGACATCTTATTACGATGTAGCTGTTGAAAATTCTTTAGATGAGGTTATTAACAGCGAATCAGATGTTGTGTATATAACTGGAACTGATTTTCAGTGTAATTATCAAAATGGTGGGGTTTGTAGTGATGTTGTCAGCATAGAGATTATAGGTTCTTCATCATTGAGTCCAGGCGAGAGTACGATTGTAAGGATTAATTATAGTCCAGATACAAATTTTAATGGTGAAGGTGTTCTTTCAATCATAACTAGTGATGTGATTGATTACATTAATGTTATATTATCTGTGACTGAAGAATCTGCGCCAGAATTAGAAGATGAATTTTATCAATTTGAGACACATAAAAATTTGGTTGAAAAATTTGTTAAACAACTGCAGAATCTTCTTGGTGCAGGAAAGGAAAAAGAAGAATCCATAGTTTACATAGTAGACATGGGAGAGGGCAAGGAAGTAGGATTTACCCAGCCATCGCTCAATTTTGGTTCTGATTTGAATTCAGATAAAGGTGAACAAAGGGTAATGAAACTTAAAATGAAAAATGTAGGTGAAGAAGTCTTGCATTTGACAGAAATTAAAAAGCCTGCAGGATTTATAGTAACAGCAAATGGATTTGGAAGAGATAGATTCATTAAGCAAGGAGAAAGATTAGGTGTTGAGGTTGTTTATGCACCCACGTCTGATGGAAAATTTAGTGGCGACCTTGTATTTAATTTTGAAAATGGGGTGGCAGTTGTTCCCATTGTAGGAGCAGCCCACAAAAGTGACGATGTTGTTGTTGATGAGACCCCTCCAAGTGTGACTATATCCGAGCCTGCTGAAGGAAGTGTTGATACAATATTTTCTTTGCAAGCAAGCGTGACAGATGATAGTATGGGTGTAGCTCTTGTAAAAGCTTATATTGATAATTATCTTGTGGATAGTACAACACAGATTGATGACGGAGTTTATTCAACAGATATTGATGTGTCAAGATTTGCAAATACGATAAGAAAACTAAAAGTTGTGGCAACAGATTATTCAGGGAATAGGGGTGAGGCCAGCGTGACTATATCAATTTCTGAATCAGATGTTGAGAGTTTAGATATGTCTAATGTTGAGACTAGCAATGAACTGGATGGTGAAAGCTTGGTTGTTTCAGTGTCTGCCGAAATAGCTTCTGATGAGGAATCAGGTGATAGTACGGACGAGCCAAATAATATGGTTGAACCGAGAAAAACAGTTTCTGTTACTATTAATAAAATTGATATTGGCGAACTAGTCTACACATTTTTTGGAGCACTTCATGTAGCTAACATTGACATAAAATCACGCGATGTTTATACTAAAAATATTAATGGAAAAGATGTGATAGCAATAACTGATGAAGGAATGAAATATATGATAGAACAGCTTAAACCAAGTTCTGTCGCAATTCCTATTATGGGAGATGGAAGCTTTGATACTGTCACACTGTATAATGACCATGGTCGCGCTTATACAGTAAATGGGAAAGATATACTCTCTATCAAGGAAAGCAACACAGACGATGTGTGGAATGTTGAATTTAGTGTTGATGATATAAAGAAGGCTATGGGGGCTTAAAAATAATATGAAACTTCATTTCCTGATTTTATCTCTTGTTGTTATTATGGCATCAAGTGTTGTTGCGCTTGGTGGCATAGGTGGTGGTGGAGGAGGACTTCCTGGTCCAATAGTTCCAGTAAAAAAAGTTGTTGGTGTTGATGACAGTATTGACATGGTTTTGGCAAGCGATGAAACTGTGAGTCTGGTTTATAATGGAACAACTTCTACAAGCAAACTCAGTGCAGTTATCAAGGTAACTTCTGGAAGTTCTGATTACAGAATCGGGAAAGTAAATGTTGATTTCTCAGCCTTGGGAGATGTTGATCTTAGTGATATGGTTTCTACATTTAATGCTGCAGATAATGTTGCTGTTTTGGATATTAGCGAAGAAAGTGAGGCCAGTGGAATGAACATCATGTACTTGCCAAGGGTTGAAGGCCATAATGCAATTGTTATTTGTGAAGGGGCAGGGAGTGAGGCAAATACAGGTCAGGGGTGTTCTGCAAATGAGGGTGTTACTGAAAAAGTTATTTATCCAAATGGATATACCGGCGACTATACTGTGACTTCAGTGGTTATTGACGAGATTGAGTATTGGCAGATAAGTGGAATAAGTGGTACAGGATTGCAATCTTATTTTGTTAATCTTGGCGGTGGAAGCGAGCCTGTAATCACGCCTACAGGAAAAATAATTGATCTTGAAAAGTCTACCTTTGAAAAAGTGTATGCTAATTCCGGGAATGAATATGTTGTAAGATTTAATGGTGTGAAATACAACTTTAAGATTAATGGGGTGGAGATGAATAGTGAATATGTCTCTGTTTATTTTTTGAGTGAAGAAAAGACCTACAAATTTCACAAAGATGACTATCAAAATTTTGATTTGGACAAAGATGGAGAATTGGACATGGTTTTTTTAGTGAGTGATATTGTTTACCCGCAGGCGGAGATTACCATTTCATATTATACTGAGGGGATTGATATTAACAACATATACAGGAAAAGTATTTCAGAAAAAACAGAGACAGAAATAAAAGAGGGGATATCCGCTTATTCTGGAACAATATGGAGCAGATTCTTTAAGTCTGATGTTGAATCCAAGAAAGACCTGATGTGGTTTTTTGCAGGTTTCGTCCTTGTTGTTGTCTTTTTTGGAGTGCTTGGTGGCAAAATTATCTCAAAAATATGGCATGCAAACTAGTTTCGCTAGTTTTATATATTTCTTTTAAGAGATTTTCTTTAAAATGTTTAAGTTTTTAAGAGACAAGGTGAAGGGAGCTTTGGATAGGATTTCTAAGAAAGTAGAAGAAGAGGTTCCTGAGGAAAAAACAGAAATTTTAGAGGAAGTTATCGAAAAAAAGAAAGATGCAGATAAAAAAATTAGTGTTAAGCCTGTCGGAGAAGAAGAGATAAAAGAGGTTAAAAAAAAGGGTCTTCTGGGAAAAATAAAAGAAACAATATCAACAAAAAAAATAAGTCCTGAAAAATTTGATGAAATTTTTGAAGAGCTAGAAATCGCACTACTGGAAAACAATGTTGCGCTGGAGGTTATTGATAAAATAAGAGATGACTTGAAAGTTGAAATTGTTGACAAGCCTATTAGTAGGAACGATTTTTCCAGCAAAATATCTGATAGCCTAAAGAAGAGCATTTCTGATTTGTTTGATGCTGAAAAAATAGACTTAATAAAAAAAATAAGAGATAAACAGGAAAAACCATATGTTATATGTTTTGTTGGTGTGAACGGCAGTGGCAAAACAACAAGCATTGCAAAAGTTGCTAATTATTTGAAGGACAAAGGTGTCGGAGTATTGATGGTTGCCGGAGATACGTGGAGGGCTGCAAGCATTCAACAGCTTGAGGAACATGGAAAAAAATTAAATGTTAAGGTAATAAAACATAATTATGGGAGCGATCCTGCTGCAGTTGCTTTTGATGGAATAAAGTCTGCAAAATCAAACAATATTGATGCTGTTCTGATTGATACTGCAGGAAGACAGCAAAGCAATAAAGATTTAATGAGGGAAATGGAAAAAATAATAAGAGTTGCAAAACCCGATATGAATATTTTTGTCGGCGAAAGCATAACTGGAAACGATTGTGTTGTGCAGGTTCAGGAATTTGGGGATTTTGTTGAGATAGGTGGAATTATCCTGACTAAATCCGATGTTGATGAAAAAGGTGGTGCAGCTATATCTGTAAGCTATGTTACTGGAAAGCCTATCTTGTTTCTGGGAAATGGGCAGGAATATAAGGATATAGAAGAGTTTGACAAGGAAAAATTGTTAAATTCATTGGGATTTTGATTTAAAAAGTTTTAAATATGTATTATCACCTAACTTCTTTTAGATGGTTAGAAAAAAGAGGGTAGTTCATGAAGTTGGCAATGCTAAATGTGTTAATTGCCATAAACCTGTTGTCAAGGGATCTAAGTTTTGCAAGCATTGCGGAGCAAGTCAGGTTCATCACAAAGCTGTCAAGGTTCATACTTGTCCGAGCTGTAAGGGTATTCTTGAAGAATTCTCAAGATTTTGCAAGCATTGCGGAGCAAACATAGATGCTTTTGCACACAGCAATTTTGTCAGAATTTTACTGTATTTCATTGTATTTTTAGTTCTTGCATTGGCACTATTAATATTTTTTTCTCCAACATTAGTTGATTTTGAAGGACCTGTAGTTGATGACAATAGTGGGAGTTATGATGCTTCAAATTCTATGTTGAAGATGAACAATGCAGTATGTAGCTGGAAGGATGATTCTTTTGATTTGTGTGCTACTGTTAATTGGGCTGGTGATACTAATGACTATG
Source organism: Nanobdellota archaeon (assembly GCA_030699455.1). Classification (GTDB taxonomy): domain Archaea; phylum Nanobdellota; class Nanobdellia; order SCGC-AAA011-G17; family UBA489; genus JABIKK01. Next base: position 18,153 of record JAUYMN010000019.1, read on the forward strand.
CTAAGTGCAGTTTTGCGGGAAACTTGAATGACAAGAAGTGGACAAATAGTCCGTTTACATGTTGCCAAAAAGTTGATGACAAAGAAGGTGTCAAACTTATTAGATCATTTATTTTTGATGAAAATGGCAATGCTTATGGTGATGAGGGTCTAAGTGTTTCCTGCATGGGCAGACCGTCTCAAGAAGTGCCTGCTCCTGTTCTTAGCACAAGGGAGTATGAACAAAGCTTTTGGCTTTCTGCAAAGGTTGTTGGTGGGCAATCTGCTTATGCTTCTGGTAGCAAGCTAATAAATTTTCCTGGAAAAGTTAAGAGCTGTGAGATAGACGGAAGATGGGTGACTGATGCCAACAATGCAGATGGAAGTGATGCCGCTTACTGTGTTGGTGGGGAAGGAATATTCTTTGGAACTGCAGATTTGTTTGGACAAAGCATAATAAGTGACCCTGGCTTATTTTACTGGGCAGGTTACGATAAGCGCATTTTAGACCCAACAAGCAAAATATATGATGATTATGCATTTTATGCATCGTTATGTGATGATGCATATATTAGCCATGGTTCACGTTACTATGCAAGAGGGAAACTGGATGGTTTTCAGACTAATCAGTTAAAACTGGATTGGAATTATTTTGCGAACTTCCCAAGACCCGAAGTTGATATATTCATGGATTTGAAGTGCCAGATTTACTAAGAAAGTTTTATAAGTATTAAAGCTATGTTTAGCAAAAAGAGAGGAAAGATGAAAGAACATACTATCTTTGCATTGGTTTTTTTGATATTAGTTGTTGGTTTTGTAGTTTTTGGGGCTGGTGGCTCTACCGGTAACATATCACTTAACAAATATAAAATGGTGGATGGTGATAGGGTTTATCTTGGAGAGAGTAATTATGAGGGCAGTGCATGGCCTGGCAAGGATGATAAGAATAATAGGCGAAGTGTTTCTACTGTGAGTGTTCGTCCTAATAACAATAATATGCGTACAG
>JAUYMN010000013.1 GCA_030699455.1 Nanobdellota archaeon
TTTTATCAGTTGGAGTATATTTAATTTTTATCTAAAAAAACGGCAAAAGTAAAAAATAGACATGTATTTCCAAGAGATGGGGGATGGATGCTACGGCATGAAGGAATAAAAAAACTTTTAGATTTTTGAAAATAATGAAGACGCAATGGAATATGCTGGAATAATGGCAGTCTTGTAGTCACTTATAAATACAATGGGCAATTTAAGGAATTTAAACAGGGAAATAAAATTTATGTTAGAATGCATAAAAATACCCTAACAATAACCAGCATCAATAAGATAATACCTCATATTGTTAACAACACACAATCTATTACAGAAACAATAACTTCAATTTAGAAGGAGGCTCATGGAATATAAACATAAATGGTTAAAACCCATAATCCAGAGGGTCTGTTTCCCAAAATAAAAAAGTATGGTATAATACAGCATTATCCTATATACTTGGTTTACAGTTAGTTATCTATACGACTATGACAAAATTAAAAAATAATGTAGAAAAATTGAATGCTTTAATCAAAGAGGGTAAGATAATGGAAGCATTTGAAAAATATTATGGTGAAGATGTAATTATTCAAGTTAATGGAAATTCTCCAATAACTGGAAAAGAACAGAACAGAAAAAGAGAAATGATATTCCTTCAAGAAATAGAAAAATTAAACAGTGCTGAAATAAAATCAGTTACTTTTGGCGGGACAGAAGACAATGTTTCAATGACTGAGTGGGCTGTTAACATTGAAAATAAAGAAGGAGAACAGAAAACAATTTATCGTGTGAATGTTCAACATTGGAAAGATGATAAGATAGTAAATGAAAAATTATATTTTTGTGGAGACCAAAAATTTTAGAGTATGATACCATACAGCCTAGATATATATATTAACAATCACATTAACACAACATGGACAAAATAAAAATGAAAAATAAAATGATAAAAAATAAATCAAGAAATTTGATAATTGCAATATTACCAATGACAATTCTTATCTTAATGATGGTGCCAGTAAATGCACAAGAAAATGAGCTTAGAGATAAACTTGGAAATCCTGGAATAACACCGGATAGTTCATTTTATTTTTTTGATAGGATGTTTGATTGGACACAAACTGCTGAATCAAGAGCAAATGAAAAAGTTGCAGAGGTTTTTATTATGGCAAGAGAAGGTAAACCTGAAATGTTACAAATAGCTATGGGGCATTATGAAAAGGCAATGGAAAAAAGACAGACACAATCACAAGGAAATGAAGAGGTCGCAGAAAAATCTGCAGTGCAAGCAACTAATCATTTAATTGTCTTAGCAAATGTTCTAGATCAGGTTCCAGAACAAGCTAAAGAATCAATACAACACGCAATGGATGTGAGTACAAATAAGAGAGATAAATCTATTAACACTTTAACTGACCTTGACTCTTCTCGTGGAAAGGTAGTAGCAAGAGAAACTCTAGAAAGAATTATGACTGAAACACCTATACAATCACAAGAAGGTTTGACAAAAGCATTTAATTCCATAAATAGCAAAGAATATGTTGAGAGGAGGGGAAATAAATAAAATGAACAAAAAAGGCGTAACAAGTTGGTTGATGTGGGCATTACTATTTTTGATAGTGGCGATAGTTGCTGGAATATTTGGATTTGGACTTATTTCAGGAGTTTCGTTAACAATTGCAAAATGGTTAGCAATAATCTTTGTAATACTGTTTATAATTTCAGTAATAGCCCATACAGTAAAAAGGGCATAAGGGTTCATCATCTTTATTAAAAATGAAAATACTAAACAGGAGAATAAAATGAGAACGAGCCTTATTATCTTTGGCGTGATTTTCCTAGTCATAGGGGCATTTTTATACATTGTGCCAACACAAGAATTTAAAGCAAATACAACCACCACTGAAGGGGGAAATGTAGACAACAGAAAATCATATGCCAACATAACTATTCCAGTAGGTTATGCTTATGCATCAGGCACTATTGGTTTTATTTTACTGATTTTAGGCTCAGCAATTCCTAGTCCCAACAGAAGAAGTAACTCAAAAAAAGATTCTTATAATAAAGTAGTTGAGTCAAGAGAAAATATGGTAGTTAGGAATGGAAACAAACGTAAGATTATTAGAGGGGAAAACATAAAAGCATAACTCAAATATGGGTAAAAATGATAATTAAACTAAATAGCTTGGAAAAATAAAAATGGCAAAAAGTAACAATAATGTTTTAGCGATAGTCTTGATAGCAGTCTTAGCCTCAGTATTTTTTATGGGATATGGGATGATGAATATCTTTGGGCGGAATCATGTTGGATACTCTGGATTTGGATGGTTATTTGGAACCATAGCACTTGTTGCTACAATATGGGTTATTTATGATGTTCTTGTAAATAACAAAGGGCTATCTGACGGCATGAAAGTTATTTGGATAATCTGTGCAGTTATATTTAGCATAATCACAGCAGTGATCTATTATTTAGTTGGCAGAAATAATCAAAATGATTTGTTTAGGAGAAATAGGAGATAAAAAATGAATAAAAAAGGACTTATTGGACAATTGATAGTAATTATACTTGCAGTAATTGGTGGATATTTTTTACTTAAATATTTTGGAGTAATATAATGGAACAAACAAAAGAAGATAAATTAGATGAAATAAAGAATAGTATAACTCAAAAAGATAGTTTATATTACATACCTCGAAAAGACTCTGAAGCTTTTGAAAGAGATAGCAAAGCAGAGGGGAAGGGCACAATACCTATTATGACCTATGGAGATTTTATAATTTACTTAAAGGCAGAAGATTCCGCTCTTCCAAAGATTGCTTTATCTAAATTTAATTACACATCTGGAACATTTGAGAAGAAGTGGGGAACAGACCATAAAACAATTGTTCTTACTCCTAATCACTCAAGTATTAGGAAAGTTGAGATAGAAATCCAGGGAATTGATATTCATAATATGAAACTACTGCCCGGTAAAACTGGTGATGTAATCGAAGATACTGCCCGGATAAAAATAACAAGGCATTATAGGTTTGCTGAAGGGGATTCTGAAAATAAAGGAGACTCTAGCTCTGCTTCTCCTGGCGTAACCAAAGCTAGATAAAATTAGGTGTTAAAAATGATTGAAAATAAAAAATATGATTTTATGAATATAATAAAAAGGGGGTTGACTTATATTTTTTCTCCAATAGGGGAAGGCACACAAATGATTATGAAAAATGTTAAAGAAGGAGCAATGAATATAGAGAAAAGAATATTAAGAAAAATATATTCTATTTTGGTAATTGGATTAGGATTAGTATTTATAATTTTTGGATTTTTCTTTTTCTTAACAGAATCTTTAGGGTGGAGTAAATCAGCAGTATATCTTACTATAGGTATAATTATTTTTATAGTGGGTCTTTTGTTAAAAATAGGGGAGTCTAATAAATAAAAATGGCAAATAAAAAATCTATCAAATCTTTAGGAATAAAAAAAAGAACACAAAACAAAGTTGATAAAGTAATTAACAAGACAGAAAAAATAATAAAAAACGGCAAAAATAAAATAATCAAGTTAAAAGAAAAAGCAATAATTAAAAAACAAAATGTTGATAATTATATTAAAAAAAATCCCAAGAAGTCAGTAGGGATTGCTGTGGGAATTGGGGCTTTTGTTGGAGCGATACTTACAGCAATTAAAATAAAAAGAAAGCATTAAATTACAAAATGGCAACCAACAATCAATATCAAAAAATAGTTCCATTTATAATGTTTATATTAGCATTATTTCTCTTCTTTAAACTTATCCAGCCAATGATGACTATTCTTTTAGGTAGTTTACTTCTCGCATATATCTCTTTTCCACTCTATAAGAAAATAATTAAGAAGATACCAAATAAATCTATTTCGATTATTTTATCTTTACTCATTATTGTTATCATTATATTGATTCCGTTTGCTTTTTTAACTTTCGGAATTGCACAGCAAGGATTTTATTTCTATAATTCTTTATCAAATAATATTGAGAAAGGAGCTTTATTTGGTTATAGCTGTACTGGTGCAGATTCAAAATTATGTTTACTTCTTAATCAGGCAGAAAAATTCAGCTTAGAAGAATTATCAAAGTTTGGTTTTGATAAACAAATACAGAATTTTTTGCCTATTTTGGAAGAGAAAATAACCCATTTTATTTTGAGTATACCCCTCATGATAGCAGGAATTTTTATTACGTTAGTTATAACTTTTTTTATTTTAAAAGATTGGGAAAACATCTTTAAAAAAATAATTGACTTGTTTCCAATGAAAAAAAAGACAATAGAACGCCTTATTAAAGAATTTAGAGATATAACCCAGACAGTAATTTTTGCACAGTTATTTGTTGCATTAATACAAGGGGTTGTTGCAATTATAGGATTTTATATCTTCGGCGTTCCGTTTCCGATAATCTTAGGGATTTTATTGGCATTTTGTGCTTTGATTCCATTTATTGGAACAAGCTTAATTTGGGTACCTGCTTCATTATATCTTAGTTTAATTGGTTATTTTTCTCATGATTACTGGGTTTTAATTAAAGGAATATGTTTATTTTTATATGGCATTGCAATAATCAATACAATTGACAATATTTTACTTGCTAAGATAGTACAAGTAAAGGCTAATGTGAGCCCAATAACTACAATGGTAGGGGTTATTGGAGGTGCTAGCATGTTTGGAGTCATTGGAATATTTATAGGTCCAATATTGTTACCATTGCTCATAACTTATTTTGAAACTTTTAAAGAAAGATTTAGATAATTATAGGATTTTACAATTTAAAAGGCTCATAGGGGGTATAATCGGATTTTTATAGCAAATAAGTATTAGCACATACAACAAAGTATCATCAAATACCGCATCACTATATATACATTTTTTTAAATAAATATAAAATGGTGATTAAATATGTTCAGTTCTAACTCATGCATTGTGTGTGAAGATTCTATATCTGATCCAGTATGCAAAAGTTGTTATGCCAAACAAATTGAAATGTTATTAAACGACTTAAATCTGCATGAAATAGCTAAAGAAATTATTTTAAACAAGGTAAAAAACGAATTTCCTGCTGAGACTCTAAATAATACAGAATGTATATTATGCAGAAAAGATAACGTGGCTATTTGCCTTTATTGTTTTTCTATTATTTTAACAAACATATTAAGAGAATTAAATTTTTCTGAAGAGATGATTGAGAATTTTGGATACAATGAGGTATATGGGGAGAATATTTTTCAAAATAAGGATAGTATGAGATTTTGATTTTTTTGAGATATTATTATTGAAAATTTCATAGAGTTATTTAAATTTAATGAAAAAATCATAAGAATATTTTCTCCTAGTTGATTCTACCAACCTTTAACATATCAGTGAATTTCCCCCAAAAGATATATAAATCTACAAAAAAAATATGAAATATGGTTGAAGTGAATAATCTGCTCCTTGGAACTTTTCTGGAAAACCCATACCTGCGGTTCATTTTTATTATTTTGGTTTTTTATGTGATTTCAAAGATAATTCAGGTAGTTATAATAGCAAACATAAAAAGAGTTACAGCAAAAACAAAATCAAAAACAGATGATGATCTGATAGAAGCAATAAATAAGCCATTAATAAATTTCATAACACTAATTGGTGTAAAGATAGCAGTTAATGTTATTCCGCTTTCAGAAAGTGTACTGTCAGCGATAAACAAAATAATAATATCTTTAATGGTGCTGGTTGTAGCAATATTTGCAGCAAAAATTATCAACGTGTTCACAGATTCATGGGGAAGGAAATTTGCAGCAAAAACACACTCAACACTTGACGATGACCTGCTTCCATTAATCCACAAGGCAGTAAACATTATAGTTTTTATTCTGGCTATAATAATAATCCTTGAAAATTGGGACATAGACGTAAGCGGGCTGTTGGCTGGAGCAGGAATTGCTGGACTGGCATTGGCATTTGCCGTAAAAGACAGCCTTGCAAATATATTCGGAGGAATTAGCATAATATTAGACAAAACTTTCAGGGTAAATGATATAATTAAAATGGAAGATGGCAATATGGGGAGAATAAAAGACATAGGCTTAAGGACAACAAAGGTAAGGACATGGGATAATGAGCTTCTCATAGTTCCAAATGGGATATTGGCAAATAGCACAATACAAAATTTTAAGCTTCCTGACCTAAGTGCAAGAGGAGAAGTTTCATTCGGCGTGGAATATGGATCCGATATAGACAAGGTGAAGAGGGTAGTAGGTGACGTACTGAAATCAATGAAAAAGGTACTTAAGAATGTCGATGATAAAAAGCCAGATGTAATCTTCCTCAATATGGGAGAATTTGCATTGGAATTCAAGGCAAGATTTTGGGTGGAGAACTACATGGATAAGTTTAATACAAAACTAGAGGCAACAGAAAAAATATACAAGGCATTAAACAAAAGCAAGATAAGCATACCTTTCCCTACAAGAACTGTACATCTTAAGAAGTAATTTTTACTCCGCCGAATTTGCTAAATCTGATTATTTGTGTATACTAATGCACCATGTTCAGATTTTTACGACGTCTTATTGCCGTATTTACTAGCCAAATTCTCCAAAAACATTTAAATAAGCCAGATTTATCAATAACCTGATGGCAAAAGAAACCAATGAAGGGATTAAAATAAAGAAAGAGGAAAATTTCTCAGAATGGTACACCCAGATAGTTCAGAAATCAGAATTGGCAGACTATACTGCAGTTTCAGGGTGTATAGCATACAGGCCGGATGGTTATGCAATATGGGAAAATATTCAGAGAATAGTTGACAAAGAATTAAAACAATTAGGAATAAAAAATGTCTATTTTCCATTATTAATACCTGAAAATTATTTAAAAAAAGAGGCAGAGCATGTGAAAGGATTTAGCCCAGAAGTTGCATGGGTAACAGAAACAGGAAACTCAAAATTAAGCGAAAGACTTGCAATCAGGCCGACATCAGAGACAATTATGTACCCTTCATATGCAAAGTGGATAAGGTCATGGAGAGATTTGCCGATGCGTTACAATCAGTGGAATACAGTCTTGCGTTGGGAATTCAAAAATCCTATTCCATTTATTAGAGGAAGAGAATTTTTATGGAATGAGGGGCATACAGTATTTGCATCCAGAAAGGAAGCAGAAAAAGAAATGAAGGACATAATTAATTTATGGGTCAACTTTTCAAAAGAGTATATGGCGCTTCCATCATTATCTGGGCAAAAATCAGAAAAAGAAAAATTTGCAGGAGCAGAATATTCATGGAGCACAGAATTTATATTGCCTAACGGGAAAGCAGTCCAGGGACCTGATGCACATTTTGATGGAACTAAATTCTCAAAAGCATTCAGCATAGAATTTTTAAATAAGGACGGAAAAAAACAAAACCCATTTCAAAATACATGGGCAATTTCAACAAGACAGATTGGTGTTATGATAGCAATACACGGGGACAACAATGGGCTGGTTATACCGCCAAAAATAGCCCCAACACAAGTTGTAATAATACCAATACTTTTTGATGATTCTAAATTAAAAGTTCTAAAGGAAGCGCAATCTATTAAGAAAAAACTGGAATCAAGAGGAATTTCAGTTAGGCTGGATGATAGGGAAGAATATACTCCTGGGTGGAAATTTAATGAATGGGAGCTGAAAGGGATTCCATTAAGAATAGAAATTGGTCCAAAAGATTTGCAGAAAAAACAGGTCATAACAGTGAGAAGAGATAATAACAAAAAAGAGTTTATCAAGTCAAACACGATAGAAAAAAGTGTAGTTTCATGTCTGGAAGATATACAGGATTCACTATACAAAAAAGCATTGAAGCAATTAAAATCAAAGATTGTTGAAGTAAAAAACTTCAAGGAAGCACAGCTACAATTAAAAAACAAGGGCATAATATTTGCACCATGGTGTGCTTCAACTGAATGTGAAGAAAACTTCAAAGAAAAAACAGGCGGTGCAAAATCGTTAAATTCGCCATTCAAGCAGCCGAAATTAAATCATGAGTGTTTTATGTGCGGAAAAAAGGCAGTATCATGGTTCTATTTTGGAAAATCATACTAAAATCCATTGCTTCTTAGATTATCTAATGCTCTTTTGCGATTTTTGATACTCGGGTCTATTAGGAGTGCCTCAACAAAAGGTTCCAGCTCTTTAATAAGATTATAATAATATCTTCTAACTTCAATTTTTTGTTTGCTATAAATATCCCTAAGACCTGATTTCCTCACCATCAAAAATGTTTTATAAACTTCAGCCAAAGCAGCATCATTAAACCTATAAAATTTAATCATATTATCCAAGACGGAATTAAAATGTTCACTCCCATAATCTGGAATCCCTTCTTTAAATCTATTCAGAATTCCTTCTCTCAATTTTTCTCCATCTCTCAAAAGACCAAAATAGAGCAATTCTGCATCATAAAAAGGATTGCTGACAACTTCTTCCAGAACCATATCCACAGTAAAATCTCCAATGGATTCCATTATTACACATTGAAGCCCATTGCTTATATCTTTTCCTAAAACAATCCGATAAACCAGCTCAAAATCCCGCCATACCACGGGACATTGACAACATTTACGTGCAGAGCTTTCTGTTCAACATATTTTTTGCCAAGCTTGTCTTCATAGCTAACTTCAAATTTAAGGTCATTAAGTAGCTGGCTACCAAAGGTATGTATGGTAACAGTCTTTACTTCATTGCTCTTAAAAGTATCATAAGTCCTTTCATCAAAATCAAATGTTATAACAAGGTTTTTAATATCAGTATTTGACGATATATCAAAAGAAATTTCAACAGAACCCTTGTAATCAATTTCTTCAGGCTCTAAGTTGCTTATTTTCACTTCAGGTATTGGTATGACATTAAGGTTTACATAGTAATATTTTACTTTTTCATTATTCTCCATTATTATTGGAATTCTTATTCCCTCATCAACATCAAAACTTTTTGTTTTGTTTATAGTTTCTCCACTGCCTATTTTAATTTTTTCGCATGAATCCTGAAAACACATGTTGAACTCAATATTATCTGCATCCTTGTTAAACAAATCGCATGTAACAACAGCCTCATCGCCTGAATAATATAACTCCCTGTCAGCACTGCACATGATGTCTATTTCACTAAGCGTATTTTTCTTTTCCCTGTCCAGCTGTGTGCTTACAAAAGATTCCGCCCAGTCTTTGCTGTAACTTTCAAACCTGTCCCCATATTTTATGATGCCTTCTGCAGATTCACCATACATGCTGTTTACCTCAAAGGTAGTAGTATATGTATAATCTGCATCTGCTCTTGGAATTTCAGCAATCCAGTAAAGGCTCTTCTCCTCTTTTGGCTTCAGCAAAATGCTTTTTACATTTGGTTCAGTTAGTCCAGGAGCTTTGGTCACAACAATTTTCGGGGCAAAATAACTGCTTTTTATATTTTTTAACTTCACTTCGACAGGGATGTAACTTCCAAAACTAGCAGTTGACTTCAGGGGAATAACCTCAATTTCAACAGCCCCAGGTTCTTTAGGACCAGTTCCTACAAGATTTGTATCAATATCAAGCTGCCCTATATCTATGTCAATACCGCTTGATTTCCACGAATATTTTGCAGTTGGGCTTCCAGAATCAACATCTGTTTTTAGCTTTATATGGGATGGGTCAAGCCAGCCATATTCACCAAAAGTCACATCAAAAGGAACCCATCCTTTTCCTGGAAAATAAACCTCGGCCCATCCATGAGTGCCCCATTCATAATTTACATTGCTATAAACCATACCAGACACAAATCTTGCAGGCACACCAATAGACCTTAACAGAGATATGAATAGGTTTGTTAGCTCATCACAAACACCCTCTCCATTTTCCAAAACCCATGAGCTTGGTTGCACAACTTCAGCTGTCAAGGTTGTCAGGTTATATTCAATATTTTCATTGGTCCATTTAGCCAATTTGAAAGCGACAGAGTATAGGTCATCTTCAGTTCCGACTATTTCATTTGCTTTTTTTTCTATTTTGCTGTTGATATCTATAAACTCACTCGGCTGGGTATATTCTAAAACAACACTATCTAATTTTGTCAATGGAAACTTTATTTTTTCTTCTATCCTTGCAACATCGTTCTCAACTTTTATTTTTGCTTCATATCCATAATTGATGCTTCTTTCCAGCCCATCACTCCACGTGTATACTATTTCTCCATCAGTCTGCTGTACATTCGCCTCGGGAGAAGAAAATGGAGTTAAACTTATGACAGTCTGCCTGTCATCATTGCCAGGAAAAAAAGACAGATCGCCCTTGATATAGTCAATTTTGTAGTCATCATCCAGATAATCTATGCCTATGCTTGAGTTTATTTTTAGGATCATCTCAACGTATTGCACGTCATTATAGTTTTCAGCCTGAGCATTAACAATAGGAGATATTAATATTAAAAATAATACAATTAATACCCTTTTCATATGCCAAATATTGAAAACAAGATTTAAATACTTTTAGATTAAAAAGCAGGTTATGAAAGTTATGACAGAAAAGGAGGCTGAAGATTTTCTGGAATCAAATAATTTCAGGGTGGCAGAAAGAGTTATATGCAGCACATCAATCAGCGCCATAAAAGCTGCTAGAAAATTAAAATATCCGGTAGTCATGAAAATAGTTTCTAAAAAAATACTGCACAAATCAGATGCAGGGGGCGTAGCATTAAATATTATTTCAGATTATGGGTTAAAAAAAGAATTCTTGAGAATGAAAAAACTGAAGGGCTTTGAAGCAGTAATGATTCAAAGATATAGGGAAGGTGCATATATTTTATTAGGATTAAAAAAAGACGCTGCATTTGGTCATGTGGTTGTTGTAGGTGCAGGCGGGATTTACACAGAAATATTCAGAGATGTATCTTTCAGGGTATGTCCTATAACAAGACAAGATGCTGAAGAAATGCTAAAAGAGATAAAATATTATGAAGTATTAAATGGTGCAAGAGGAATAAAATATAACACCAAACCAATAATAGATGCATTGTTAAAACTATCAAGTCTGTCCGTTAAGCACAAGAATATTGAAGAGCTCGATATAAATCCAATGATATTAGGAAAAAATAATGGAACTATTGTTGATGCAAGGATAGTATTCAGCTAAATTCTTTGCTAATCATTTCAACAAATTTTGGAAAATCTTCCATCTTTACAGATGCACCACATGCTTGTGCGTGACCACCACCATGCCCATTAATAACCTCTAAAATTTTCTTTAAGACAGGTAGTATAGGCCTATCCCTGCTTCTTAGGCTCATTCGTACATCTCCATCTTTCTCCCTGCCAAGGATAATGACTTCATGAGGAATTTTATGTAGCAGTTCATTAGCAAGCATTCCTGTAAAACTCCTGTCAATCCCTGGATAAGTGTAGACAAAAACATTTCCATCAATTTTCTGAGAAAGTGCATCACCTAATAATAGCTCATAATCTTTATTATTGTTCTTGAATTTTTCATAAATCAATCTTCCGTTAGGAGTAGTCTGTTCCAGTATTTCCATTGGATCATTAATCTTTTCAAGGACTTCAATACATTCATTGGTGCTTTCAGTGGTCCCCTTCATTGCAAAAGAGAATATTTTGACCATCTTTCCATATTCACTGTTAAACATCAATTCAGGCGGAGTTGTGCCATCCCCTAATTTATCAGCGTATTCAAATTTTTTTAATATACTCTTTTCAGGCATTTGCCAGTCACCGATTATTCCAACAACAGCAACCCATTCATTATCTTCAACAACCCGGTATGCCCAGTAGCTGGTACATCTATTATCGGGTTTTTCACCATTCATAGGATTGTAATATCTGACACCTTCTCTTTTGACTGGCTGATGGTGGTCTATCCAGACAATTGGAACATTCATTTCATCAATAATCTCCTGATCCAGAATAGGCTTGTCAAGAATAACCGCTAAATCTGGTTTGTGTCTGCTTACAGCTGCAGAATAGACAATACCCGAGTTAGGAGATGCCTTTACACAGACACCCACACCTTTTTTATAATGCTTTTTCAATAAAAGATATGCAGTCAACCCATCAGGATCGTCATCAAATAAGAATAATGGATTCTTGGAATTTTCAATATATGACCTTATTTCCTTTATTTGATCGTCAGTTAACATATTTACAATTAAGCCCCATAAATCTTTATAAATCATTCCGTGTTTTATAAATAAATGCTGGAAGAATTCATTATATCCATGCCATTATGGCAAAAAATAGCAGCATATGCCTTTCTTCTAATTGGTCTTCTGATATTTGTCAAGACAAGCAGGCTAAGAATCTTAGGCAGACCAGTAATACCACTAAAATGGAGAATTGGTTTGGCATTATTCTTTCCAGTTATATTTGCATTGGGCATATTATTTGGAGCGATATTTTTAGGAATAGGTGCTGCATTGTTTGGCATAGCAATATTGGCCGGCATATTCACAGGTAAAAAACCAAAACTGCCACGATTTCCAAAGGTGAGAATTAATATAGTTAGGAAAGAAAATTAAGCCCTATTAGTATTATACTAATAAATTGCTGATTACATTCATTTAATTGAATTTGATAAACATAAATTAGAGAAAGAGATTGATGAATCAAAACAACGCAGAGAAACACAAAACAAACTCTTTCACATGTTGGCAAAACAACAACTTTCTCAATTAAAGAGTAAGGAAAAGAAAGCAATTATGGAAATGTTTTAGGTGGCAGGCTAATTAAAGTTAGTAGTCTGTCACATAGGAAAAAAATAAACAAATTAAAATATAATTAAAACAAAATAATAATTGAGGAGCGAACGGAGAGTTCATAAACCAATTTCAACAGAATTATGATCATATAAGCCCATTAACAAATCCAACGAAGTCAATTTTGAAGAAATCATTTCCTTCTCTTAAGATTAGCATTACGGCTAGGCCTTACTTTTTCAGCACCCTTGCCTTTTCTTCTAAGTCCTCTTGATTTCTTAGCAGACGAGGTCAATCCTCTGTTGACTCTTCCCCTAACATTGCTAATCCACTTAAGCTTTGAATCTTTCTTAATAGCGGAACTGCCACCATCAACCAAAATGACTTCATACCATGCATGCTGCCCATCAGATGCAACAAAATAACTATTTAGAACTTCACAGTTAGGAAATTTCTTATTAGCTCTTCCTTCAGAAACTGTCTGATAATTCATATCCAATATTTTTAATCTTCTTCTAGCTTTTGATCTTCTTCCTTTTTTAATAAGCGGTCTTTTTCTTCCACCCCTTATCACTCTTACCCTTGCAACAATTATACCTTCTTTGGCCCTGTAACCCAAACTTCTTGCTCTAGAAAGATTAGTAGGCCTCTTAATTTTTTCAACAGAATTTGAACGTCTCCACTCAGCTAGCCTGTTTCTTCTCAATTCAGGAGGAGTATTTCTTATGCTTTCTTTAATAGCCTTGTATAGTCCCATTTCACACTTCCATTATTATACTTTATCTGCAGTTCAGGCGAGTGAAGCCCACATTCCACAAACATAAACCCAAAAAACCACTTTTAAGCTTTTCTATCAAGAATTTTTTTGAAAATTTAAGAAAAAATTCATTAGAGAAATTGTTTGGTCATAAAGGTAGCAGCTAAAATATCATAAAAAATGAATTACTCATGCCAATCTAAATTATGCCACCTTAATCTGAAACTAAAAAAGTCAATTCAAAACAAGTAAACTAGGAACATCAATCCAGATGTTATAAAGGATGAATTAAATGTCAGGAATATGCTTATCACACCCAATACAAGAAGTCTTCCTAGGTTTATCATTATCCCTCTGAAGATTACATATTCACTCAGATATTTCTTTCTAGTCACTTCATCAAATTGCAAGGTGCTTAAAGGAACATGAATCATCTCACTCAATAATGCAGTTAAAACAGTTAATAAAGAAAAAATAAACACACCATAAAATAGCACCCTTGAAAACCACGTGATAGCGCAAAGAACAGCTCCCCATTTAAGAATTCTTTGCAATTTTTCTCTGTTCTCAATGGCACCAATAAAAAAAGAGCTCAAAAAAGCAGCAAACTCTGCAATAAAGAATATTATTCCTAAAACAGTATAGCCTTCTAAAACAGAAAAAAAGAACAATGGCCAAAAAACAAGTTCAACTATATTAGTTCCGCCGAGTGCAACTAACTGCAGTATATTTTTCTTCGGCATCTTTATCAAATCACGCCAGTCGCATTTGAATGGTTCATGAACATCTTTCGTAAACCATATTGGAAATATGCTGACTAGCAGTAATATCCCTGCAAGCATAAAAAGAAAATCAAAGCCAAAGAGACTGATCAAAACTCCGCCTGCAAACGGCGCAAGCATTCCAGAAAAAATAGTAATTGCACTAAGAAAACCAACTTCTTCATTTCTATGTTTCTTATCAGAAGATCTTATGAAATGCATAATAAATGGCTGCCAATAAACACACTCAACAATACCAAGGAGAATTGCTACATAATTAAGGCTTATTCCATAATTGGAAGAGTTATACAGCCCAAAATAAGCAATAGCAAACAGCGGGGCGCTTATCATGGAGCTTTTTTTAAGCCCATATCTGCTGGCAAACTTCCCAATAAAAGGTGACACAAGTATGAATGTGACAAAACTTATAGCATGAAACAAAACAATGTCAGAAAGGCTCATTCCTTTCTCAATCATAAGATAAATGGGAACAAATATCCCCACCATGCCAATGGCAAAAGTCTTCAGTGAGATGGCAACATACATGTCACGCAATTCCTTGTTTTTAAAGATAAGGTGAATATAATGCAGGTGATTCCTATGCGAATACATGCCCTAAATAATTGGGGTTTCCTTTTAAACATTTTTAAATCCATTCTGCTTTAAAATATAGATTTTTTACCAATTATCTTTAAGAACTAAGAGAAATTAGATACCATCAGAGGATAGTTACAAAATGTTAAACAACTTTTTCAAAATCATTGTAGGTCTTATTTTTCTTATTTTAGCGCTAATGCTGGTCACATACAACTCTTGGCTGTTAGCCGTTATAGCGCTGATAAAGGGCGGAATAGTTCTTATAATGGTTTTAATCGGATTAGTATTAGTTTTCTTGGGAATAACAGAGTTAAAGGGAGCAGATTAGAAGAATCTTGTCAGTTTCATTTGAGACTTGATTGATTCCAGTAGCCTGCTTCTTTTTAATATTTCATCCAAATTAAAGTTAAATTCTTCTTTTGTTATTGCCCTTGCATGGTTAAGCATTTCTTCCTTGCCCGCAAATAATCTTTTGGAATTGTCCATCGTCTTTTTCATGCTTTCGCGTACAACCCACACACCTAAACCAGCCCAATAATCAGGAGTCTCAAACCTAACAACCAACGCAGAAGCCTGTCTTTTTATTTTGTTCAGGTATTCCAGCAAAGGTAGCCTAGCAGCATAATATCCACCAACACAATTTGAAGCATAACTCTTTCTTCCGCCGTAACTTTCATAATCTGTGCTGACAGTCAGGCTTTCTCCCGGATTCCATGAGCTTCCAGGCAGATACAATTCAAATAATTCATAAGAAAAAATTTCAGGAAACAATAAGACAATGTAATAATTTCCTAAAAAATTACCAAACAGCAGTGTATAGTCGCTTATAACTGGATGATCTTTAATCTCCTTAATCAGTTTTTTGCCAAGCGTATCATCAACGGTGGTAATTGACCATCTTGTAGGTACTAATCTTCTATTCTTCCCAATACCTAAAGTTCCCAAAGACAATAACTGTGATAACTTCTGGTCGTCAACGTGTTTCTCATACAGATACTCCAAAGCTTCACCTGCTTTCAAATCAGTATCACTAAAAACTTTATCGACATTTCTTTCAACTTTAATGTTTTCTGTCAATCTTACATTTTTTAATTCAGCTTTGGCACCGATTGGCTTAGAAACTTTATCCATGCTTAACTCCAGTCTCACTTTCTTCTTTAGATGGATTTCCATATCAACTGAATTCTTTGCCATTCCCACTTCACGCGCAGCATCAAAAAACTTCCCACCCACATGCCCCCTTGCAGCATGAACAGTGCTTTGAAATCTAGAATTAATCAAATTTCCGCGATATTTTAATATGTCCCCAATTGGAACATTTTCACCAACCCACCTTTGATGAGAATCATATATTTCTGAATCTTCAACTCTGACGGGTGGGGCCATTATCCCAACATTAACACAGGGATATTTTAATTTGCTACCAATGAATACACTAGGCGGACTGTTTGAAAAAAATTCACTTCCTAAAACAGTTCTTGCTGTTGGCTGTGGAACACTATTATAAGCATCAATTAGATTCTTCTTGCCATGCTTCAGCCTTGCCCCGCTTAACCGAAACTTACCATCCATAGCAATAGACAGCATTTTCTTATTAAATAGATTATTCTCCTGCAGAGTAAGTGAGGTAAATAGATTTTACCAGCCTAAAAATAGCACATTTAAACAGCTGTTCTGACAATTTTTAATAAAAAATAATTTTTGTATCCTTTGATAAAATCCACAATACATTGCCAATATTAAAAAGCCAATAATTACCAGATAATATTTAGCCGTATATTAATCATATCAATGCACCTCCTTAATGTCACCCAAGAAGTAGAAACCTTTTTAATAAACCCAAAAATGATAATATCATGTTATTCACTATCAATGAGATTATAGACCTAATAATAATGACTGCAGCATTGGGTTATATCTTTATGGACTACATAAAAAGTCCTGCATCATTGACTGAATCAATATTATCAAAAAGAAAATTTGACTGGGATAATTTCAAGTTTGCAGCATTGGTGACAGCACCAGGAATAATTCTTCATGAAATGTCACACAAATTTGTAGGATTAGCACTCGGTATAACAACACAATTTAATGCATCTTATTTTGGACTATTTCTCGGCATATTTCTCAAATGGATTAGTTCACCCTTTATTATTTTTGCACCAGGCTATGTAAGCCTTGCAGGATCAATCTCAGATTTCCAAAGATTTTTAACAGCATTTTCAGGTCCGGCAGCAAATTTGCTATTATTTGCCATAGCATATACAATCCTCGATAGAAAGAAAAATTTAACAAGGAATCAGGCAATAGCGCTTCATTTAACAAAACAGATAAACTTATTTTTGTTTTTGTTCAACTTGATTCCGCTTCCGCCATTTGACGGATACTCTGTATTCTCAAGTTTGTTTAGGATGATTTTTTAGTGATTGAAAACTCTCCTTAGAATTCTTTTTTTGACAGTTTTCTTGGCAGATTTTTTAGAAGTTTTTTTAGTGGTCTTAATCGGCTTTTTTTTAACGGGTGGTTTTTTTACAGTCTTTTTTATTTTTTTCTTCGGCTTACTAACAACTTTCTTAGTAGTCTTTGCTGTCTTTTTTGCAAGTTCTCTTGCAGTCTTCCTTTTGATATCTTTTTCTGCCTTTTCTTTAATCATTTGTTTTTCTGCAGATTTGGCTATCATTTCCCTGTGGCTCATAAGTATCTCATTAGCAACCTTCAGGTCTTCTTCATCCTTTTTCAGTCTCTTGGATAAATCCTTTTTTCTTTTAGCAGAATCTTCTTCCAGCATTATTTCGCCACAGGTTTCACATAAGAACTGCATCTCTAGTGCATCCATTTCAGGGAATTTCAGTCTGCAATTCTTGCAAACATAAACTCGCGTATCCTCAACATGCAGCAAATTCTCTTTTGCATCGCCAATGCTTTTGTTTTTCATGTCAGCAATTAGCATAATAGCTCTCGGCATGTCAAAAGTCCAATAATAGATATACCATCCCTTGTCGCTGTCTTTTTTTCTTGTGAATGTAACAAGATTGTGTTCCTGCATTCTATAAATTATATTTCTTACTTGATTAACAGATATTCCTAATTTTTCTGCAATCTTAAATTCAGAAACATTTTTTTTGTTTTTTAGAATCTCTAAAACCTTCAAAGTGTCTGCACCAGCCACTTCCTTTACGAGCTCAACAAGCATATCATCTGGGATTTTCACGGTAAGACATAAATTAGCAACATAGTTTAAATACTTTATGCTAAAACTTCTTCAAAAGCCGATTTACAGTCAGCTATTCTTGATAAACCACTCCCCGAATACACGCTTTCAAGTTTGCCAGCATGATAAAAAAATCTTTCAGCATAGTGCTTTTTTGTTTTTTCTGATTCATATCCATCAGCAAACCGTGCAGAACTTCCAAATAACTGTAGATTCCTTAAAATGCCGTTAACATGCATATCTCTTAAGGATTCTTCAGTAGAACTTACAGCTCCTGAATCTGCAACATTTTCAACATATCTCATAAAAAGAGCCTCCCTATTCAAGTCTTCAAGAATTCCCATGCACACATGATTGTCTATTAATGTAACGGGGTCTGCGTAAGGGGAGCCAACTTTTGCATCAGCATTGTCAATTATGCAAATATCTCCCATTTTATTAACAACAATGTTTCCAGGGTGTAGATCATCGTGCCTGAGACAAACAAGCCCATTTTTTGATTGGTCAGCCAAATATCTTATATTATTTACTAATACTTCACAAGAATCTTTTTTATCGGGGGAAATTTTATCTAAGAATTTTCTTTTTAAAACAGAATAATCATCCACACTTCCAAAAAGTCTTATCGCATCTTCAATTCTATCACGTGATTTAAGATGCAGAAGCAACACAGTATCAAGACTTTTTTCAATTAGGGAGTATGATTGATCATTAATTTCATTGTCAATATAGTCTTTCAATGTAAAATTACCAGCCCTTCTCATGACAACTAAAGGGGGATTGCTTTCCAGGTCAACAGAAACAGGGGTTTCAAAACATTTTTTATCTTTTCCAGCAATCTCCTGTATAAAACTTTCCTTCTCAAACATGCTTTCTAAATCTTTTTTATCCCCATATTTAAACACAAAAATATTTCCAAGAAGTTTTGAATTATGTGTTTTTACAGGTGTTTTTAACCCTCCATTGATTTCGCTAAGAGAAGAGTCATCAAGGCTAAGCTCATTAGCAGATTGTCTAAAAGCCTCTCTGGATTCTTCAAGCATACCTCTGGTTTCAAGGAATGAACCTTTTGCGCACAATGTTGTTAATCTTTCATCTTGTGTTTTTGCAAGTCTTAATGCCCTATCGAAAGCCTTTTCACAAGATTTATCATTATGTGATACTGCAAGAATTGCAGCTTCTCGTACCAACCCAAAAGAAGTGGTGCCCTTAAGTCGCTGTATAGGAGAATCAAATATCATAAAACTTGAAATTCTGTCACAAAGTTTTGTTGATAGAGTTCTATTATCCTTTCTCTTAGAATATTCAAAAATTTCAATTAGGTTATTAACACCATAATGGCTGTCCTTAATATCCATATTAATTGTTTCACAAAGTCTAGTGTAAAGTGTGCTGATTCTTTCTGATATATCAACATGCTTTTTAAAAAAGTTAGGATCTTCAGGAGTGGTCTTTCCAGTAATAACTCTAAATACAAGAGGCACAGACTCTATAATGTTTTTTGGATGAAAAAACCCAATCATATTTGACACACCAAAAAATCTATGTGTTAAGAAACTATACAGTGCCACGCCCCCTATTACGGATTCCACATAATAACCAAAACCTGCATCCCTATAGCTCGTCAGAGCAGTTCCACCGGCCCAAAAAGCTCCGCCAGCAATGCCAGACCACACTTTCCTTCTGAAATAACTTCTGTCTTGCTCAGCAAGTTTTGCCTCAAGACAATCATGCTTAATTCTTTCTTCAAGTATAAGGTTAACCATGGATTTAAACTTTCGTTAATGTAAAGAATAACGCAGTGCCTATCACACCTATTATGAGTCCAAATAGAAATGATCCGGCCCCCCCAGTCTGTTTATCTGTTATCTCCTCCTTTTTAACACCATTATTTTCTTTCTTTATCACTGGATTGTTTACGCTCTTTTCAGTATCCAGCTTAATCTCTTTATTTTCTTCGCTATTGTCTCTTTTAATAATAAGGCAATTAGAATCTTCATAAATTTTTAATTTGCATCCGGCCTCATCAACTTCACATGTAGTTGGTGTATCTGGGCACAAATCCATGTCATCTTCAACACCATCATTATCGCTATCATCAGTTTCTTCAGGAACATACTGCTCTTCTTGTATGTCTATTTTGAATTCAAATGTTTCACCATGAATACCGCCATGGTTATCTTCTCCAGTCAATTCCAGCCTGACATCATATTCTTCTGCGTCATAATCATCTAAATCAATATCAATGCTCACAGTACCAATCTCCCCGCCACCAACAGATTCATCGCCAGTCTCAGAATCAACAGAGTTATCATCAATGAAAACTTCCAGCTGAACGTTGTTTGAATCAAAATTGAAGCTGTCATCACCAAAATTATTTTTATAGCTTACTGTAATT
Organism: Nanobdellota archaeon; assembly: GCA_030699455.1. Lineage (GTDB taxonomy): Archaea > Nanobdellota > Nanobdellia > SCGC-AAA011-G17 > UBA489 > JABIKK01. Next base: position 20,433 of record JAUYMN010000013.1, read on the forward strand.
GCCATTCCCTTGTCAATCTCAGGGCTCTTCGTCCCACCCCTGCTTATGTTTATTGGGTCTTCATCATTAATCTCAATCTCTATTCTGTCATTATAAAACTCTAAGTGGTTCTTAATTTGCACATTTACAGGCACCAGTATCTCTTCGGTTCCAACTTCGCTTCCACCACTGCTGTAATTGCTAGCATTTTTAACATCCCCTGTTAATTTTAAGCTACCTTCAAAGATAACAGGATCAAAATCATCATCAATCGCATCAATGCCATCAGGAACAGTAAACACAACATTAACATTCTTTGACTTATCAAACAATCCATTGCCAAGATATGTTAATCCACTCCAATCGATATCAAAGTCACTTGTTTCAATAGGATTACCAGAATCACCAGGAACATAATCAGTAAAACCGATGTTTGTTATATTATAATCAGTATATGTATTGGTCAAAGTAAGAACTTCAGTATATTCTTGCCCAGGCTTAAGATTGTTATCATCAAAGTCAAAGCTTCCGCTAAATGTGAAATCAGCATATGCAAATCCAATAAACAGAGCCAGGAATAATCCGGAAAGGCCCAATAATTTCAAATATTTTATGGTCATTTTAACTGTTGATACGAAACCCAAACTGGGTTTTTAAGCTTTGCCTGTAGATTTAACCCTAACATTTATAAATGAACTGACAAGAGAATAATCAATGACATCTAAAGTAGATTTATCTTCAAAAAATGAGTCCATTGATAAAAAAGCTCAGGAAGAATTGCAGAAAAAATTAGACCAACTAAAATCAAAAGTAGAGGCATTTAAGAAGAAAGTTATAGCAAAAGAAGGAAAAAAAATAGTCGGTATTTGTATTCTCCCTCCAGAACGCTTTGAAGAGGTGGTAAACAGGCTGAAAGCAGAAAATCTTACTGAAGAGGATCTTCGCAAGAGAATTGAGGAAGAGAAAAACAAGATAAATGTTCTCGTTCTTATTGATGACCAGGATACAAAAGACACAAAAGAAAAAATAGAGCTTATAAAAAAGATTGAAGATTACATGAAAAAAACAGCGGCAGATATCGACAAACATATAAAATCGCAATCGATGCTGATGTCAGAAGTAAGAGAGGCATGCTATGATGGAAAATATGAAATATTAAAGCTATTGTCATCTGGTGTTCACATACACGATCCAAAAGATGTTCTAGGCGCCATAAAAGTTTCTGAGATACACAAATCAATGGTACTGCAAAGATTTGAGAAGTACATAGTTTCATACATTGCAGTTGGAAGTTTATTCAGGGGCGATGCATCAAGCCATGATATTGATACTGCAATAATAATAGACGATACAGATGTTAAAAGAATGAGTCGTGCCGAACTTAAGGATAAGTTGATGAGCATAATCCGTTCAATGGGGTATGAGGCAAGCTCAATTGCAGGAGTAAAAAAGGTTTTCCACATTCAAGTGTACATATTAACAGATTTTTGGGATGGAATAAGGGATGCAACACCCGTATTCTTTACTTTCCTAAGGGATGGAATCCCATTGTATGACCGTGGGGTTTTCATGCCTCAAAAATTGCTACTAAAGATGGGAAAGATAAAGCCATCGCCAGAGGCAATTGAAACGCACATGGATGTTGGTGAAAGGCTGATAGACCGCGCAAAAGGAAAATTGATTGGGATTGTAGCAGAAGACCTTTATTATGCAGCATTAAACCCATCACAGTCAGCCTTAATGCTTCAGGGTTATCCGCCGTCAACTCCAAGAGAAACAATCAGATTGATGGAAGAAATTTTTGTAAAAAAAGAGAAGCTGATTACATTATCAGACATGAAAATATTGAAAGATGCATTTAAGATTTACAAGGACATAGAGCATGGGGAGCTGAAGGACATAACTGGCAAAGAGATTGATTCATTGATGGCAGCAGTTTCAGAATATGTTAAAAAAATAAAGAAAATAGTTTCAACACTCGAGAAAAAATCGTTAAGAGAGCAGACAGCAGCACTTCTTGATTCAATAAACAGGAACCTGGCAAATCTAATGTCTGCCGAAAATCTTCCCACATCAAAGAATGAGTTAATGGGTAATTTTTCCAAATTAGTTAAAAAAGGTCACTTTACAAAGGAAGAGCACATTTCATTAAAGAATACAATTGATGAATTAAAAAAGGCATCATCAAAAGAAGAGGTTGAAAAACTGCGCAGGGAATCTTCAGTTCTTAGAAAGAAATTATCAAGGCATTTGCAGCGTGAAAGGAGCAGGGAAATTGAGCGTGCAAGAATCCATATAAAATATGGTGATAAGTATGGTGAAGTTTATTTATTGGATGATTATGCATTTATGGTGGCAGATTTGGATGACAAGAATAAGATAATATCAAAGTCAAAAATAAATAGGGATGGCAGCCTTGGAAAATCCAGCGGGACAACAATTGAAGATTTGGAAAAGCATCTTGCTTCTGCAGATATCCCAAAAAAAGTTTTTATCAAGGAGCTCTTGTTTGGAGACCTGAAGAAGGTCTTTGGAAGGGATGTAGAGATATTAATCAATAATCAATAAATTTAAAAACCAAATTTATACAGAAATAACACCATGGAAGCTATAATTTCTAACTTCAGGCTTGGAAGGCACACAAAGTCTAACAATCACATGATTTTAATAGTTCCCGGCACAGAAACAAAGGATAAAGCGGAATCCCTTGTCAACAAAAATGTTATCTGGAAGTCTTCTGCAGGAAAAGAAATTCATGGAAAAATAGCGTCTGCACACGGAAATAAGGGTGCAGTAAGAGTTATATTTGAAAGAGGGATGCCTGGTCAGGCAATAGGGCAGAAGGTGACAATACAATAAGATGGCAACACTAAGAACAGGGCATTGCATATCTAAAGTAAGGCGTTCGTATACTAGGAAAAGCAAGTATAGGAAGAAAAATTACATAAGGGCTGTGCCAACAAACAAAATCATAAGGTATGACATGGGGGAGCTTACCAAACAGTTTCCATATAGGATAGAGATAACTCCAAAATTGCCAATTCAGATAAGACACAATGCACTAGAAAGTTGCAGGCAGATTATCAACAGAAACTTATTAAGAACATGTGGTTCTGAATATTATCTAAAATTAAACGTTTATCCGCATCATGTAATAAGGGAAAACAAGATGCTTACGGGTGCAGGAGCAGATAGAATGCAGACAGGAATGCAGCGTTCATTTGGGTCGCCGACATCTATAGCTGCTCAATTAAAAAGAGATCAGGCTGTTTTCACGGTAAAAGTTGACAAAGCAAATATAAATAATGCAAAGCACGCATTAAAAAAAGCTGCACCAAGAATGCCAGGTCAATTTTCAATAAAAGTATCTGAAATTAAAAAGTGATAATAACATGCATTGGAGATTACAAGAAAAGAGATTAGCAGACAGATTATATGATTCTAAAGTAAATCCTTCTTACAAAACACTTGTTGCATTGGAAAATGAAATATCAAATGCAATAAAGAGCAGATTATCGGGTGGTAGCCCTTTGGAAAAAGCAGGGGATGATATAACAAACTTTTCAATGCTTAGTCAAGAAGCAGATCTGTGTAGAAGAACAGCAGTAATGAGTTATATTCAAAGACACAGCTGAAAAAACTCAGCAAAATTCACAGACATTAGCTTTTTTCTTTCCACTTTTTCCAGATTTCTTTTTAACGGGTTTATTTGCCATAACAAAATGCAGGTCAAAGAGATATATAAACTTTTACTTTAACACTCATGCGATCCAAAGCAGTGAGAGTATAACATGATGTGTAATAACCAGCTTAAGAATAAAACATGCCTGCTAATCTTTTCATAGCTTCTTTTTCATTGTTTCCAGCTATCAGCAAATTTATGGCGTAATTAACAGCGCTTTTTTTGGCATTGGATTCAAGCATAAGCTCAATATGCTTTCCGGGAGAGCTAATCTCCATCTCACCGTTATTGACTGCAAGAACATTTCCAAAATTACTTGATATAAAAATCGATCCTTCATCAAAGTCAGGTATTGCAGTAGACCACATTGTGTAAATGACTATGTCGCCAGGATGATATTCCCGTAAGGTAATCTTTCTAAAACTACCAGAATTTTCATCTTTAATCATCATAACATCTCTGAAGCATCCTTTAATTACCTGCATAATTCTTCCATTGACATAACACCTTGGCCCAATCAACGGTCCAAGAGGCAAACTTTTTTTAACAAGAATTTCTTTCCATAATGGTTCTATTCTGACAATTTCACCTATGTCAAGTTTTTCTATGGCATCTTCTATACTAAGACCATCAAGATTAATTCTTGCAACACTGAGAACTCCAGAATTAACAAATCCATCCAGAAAGGTTACACTATCATTTCTTAACCTGTCTATCAAATCCCCCATGCTTTAATAGAGTCTAATATAATATTAAAGATTTTTGCTTATTTGTCAAATAATTATTTACTAATAAGTAATACTACACATTTAAATAAAACCTTATTCCCAAATTATCAGATGCAAATCAATAATAGCAATGTAAACACACAGAATTTCATCACAGCTATTAAGACCTGCATCGTTTCTAAGATTAAATTCAAATGAAGTGGCTCAAGTCCTTTATTTGTTATTAATTCAGGGGTTGAGCCTTTCATCATTATGAGCATATAGCTCACTCTATCTAAAAAATAATAGGAGGTACTAGACAATGGTACGCAAATCAGAATTAGTCTCAGATCAGAAAACACTAATGTGCAGATCATGCAGGGAAGAACAACGGCACTATCGCATAGGCGATGGCATACTCGACGAAAGTGGAAGGATAATGGCCGAATTCCAGTGCATTGGTTGCATGGAAATAAATCTGATACTGGTTGGCTTGGAAGAAGATATTGCTTTGGAAGACACGTGGTAAATTATATCATCTTTTTTATCACATCAGGATATTCGGGAAAGAACTTTGAGATAATCATAATGCTAAATTTTTTTTGTATTAATTCTTTTGGTTCCCTTTCCAATAAGAATTCAAAAGATTTTTTTACCAAATCTTCCTTGGAGCACGCAGTGCCAACTAATTTGTTAAAATCCTTATCTGAAACCTTGACAATGTGCTCAGTTTTTGTATCATCCTGCACAACAGTCACAAAATATTCATCTTCAGATAACATTTCCACAGTTATTTCCATGATTATAAGCAAATTTTAGGAGGATTCTTCATTAAAACTTCAAGAATGTTGATGAGATCAGTTATATCTTTTTTGCTTGCAATGCTTGTAGCAGTATGAATATTTCTTACAGCAACACCAACAACACCCAATGGCAACCCCCCCTTTGAAACAGACATATTGAGGGCATCAGTTGTTCCAAATCCACCAACATCAGGCTGCAGGGATATCTTTAATTTTTTTGCAATTGCAAACAGCCAGTCATTAATGCATTTGGTTGTAATCATCTCAGCATCTTTCATCACAATAACAGGACCTTTACAAACACATTTTTTAGTGCTTTCAACATCTCCATCATCAGCTTCAGTAACATCAACAACAATTGCATAATCAGGATCTATTGAATACACGGAAGTTTCCGCACCATACAAACCAATCTCCTCTTGCACAGTAAAAACATAGTATATGTCTGCTTTGGATTTTCTTAGTCTTTTTGCAAGCTCCACAAGTATATAGCAGCCAATCCGGTCATCTAAGGCCTTGCCACTTATCATATCAAGTTGGTCTCCCAGCTCCCAGAATGATTTCATAACATAGGCATAATCTCCAATTCTGACACCTTCTTTCTCGCAGTAATTTTTGTCACCACCAACATCAATATACACGTCACCTATTGCAGGAAGACTTGTCAATTCAATACTGTTTTGTATTTCTCTTGTTGTTACGACGCCAAAAATCTCTTTTTTGGTGCTTGTCACAATCTTGACCCTTTCTCCTAAAAATGTAACAGGCTCAACACCGCCTATGGCCGCAACAAAAACCTTGCCTTCTTTGTCAATGCTTCTGACCATGAGACCAATTTCATCCATATGTGCAGCAAGCATGATAGAAGTCCCACTGCCTTTTTTTCTTGCAATCAGATTGCCAAACTTATCAACATACATTTCATCAACATATGGCTTGATTTCTTTTTTAATTATCTGCCTAACCTCTCCCTCATTCCCGCTTGGTGCGTGGGCTTCACTCAGATTTTTTAATATTTCAAAATTCATTCTACACCTACATACATAACTTTTTCATCACAACATACGGGAACTTCCTCTTCAGTACCGCACATATCGCAAACTACTTTTCCATTTATTATCTTAACACTGTCTTTTTTACAGCAAAGAGGCAGTTCTATATCCGTACCACACAGACTACATTCAAACTTGCAATGTAACACCTTTTCTTTCTTCAAGAACATTCACCTCTTACTAATAAAAAATGGGAATTTATTTAAACCTTTGCCTTAACAAAAAGACCCCAAAACATGCCAATAAGAGTGTCAAATAGCGCAGGTAAAAATGATAGAGCCAAAATACAGTCCATCAAAGGAGCAGCTGAATGCTTTACCAAACGGGTGCAGATATTACATAGTATTGGATGGTCTGCCGGATTTAAAATTTGAGCCTGCTAGTTCAAAATCCAATGATAAGCATGCCAAGGTATATGATGACAACAAAAATTATATCTGGATACCCGGACAAACAGCAAAAAACTTGGCACCTGATGAAAAAACACCCCTCCTTGCAGAGATAACAAGGAATAATGATGGCATAATAAGGATAACCTCCATAGACTCTCATGCATCAAATCCCACATTGGGAGAAACTCTAGAATCAGCAATAGAAAGGGCAATGGAATTAAACCATGAAATACTTTTAGATAAATTATCAAAATCAGACGGAGTTGCAGTTTATCTTATAGATGGACTTTCGGGAATTGCAAGGTTAAGAAATAAACAAGTCCAGGAATCAGATAGAATCCCTCGTCTGCAGCATACCAATCTTGCAAAAAGAACAGAATCATACCTTGCATTAGCAGCCAATACTTTAGCTGGATTAATCGGAAGACCTTTCAGTCCATTTTCCATATTAAGAAATAATAATATAACTATGTATGACAAGAGAACATTAAAACTCCCAGCACCTGAATATGCTAAATTAGTCCAAACCCTATCAGAAAGAATGGCACCATAAAACTTTAAAACATAGAAAGTAACACGTTCACGATGGAAGAAATAAATCAGGAAAATTTTCAGGAGAAAGTGCATCATTCAGAAAAGCCAGTGTTGGTGGACTTCTGGAGTGAAGAATGTCAGCCATGCATTCAATTGGCTCCAGTACTGGAGAGAGTTGCAGAAAATTATAAGGACAAACTAAATTTCTACAAAATAAACATTGCAGGCAATGCAGAGATATTTACAGAACATGGTGTAAGAAGTGTTCCAACATTAATTATCTTCAAAAATGGTTCTCCTGCATCAGAATCTGTTGGCTTTAAGGATGAAAACTTTCTGTCTGATTGGATAGAAGAAAATTTATAGATCTTTCAAGTTTCTCAAATCATTCAATTTAGGATTAATTGCCATTCAGATATCATTTGGAGAAACTATTTTATACCCTTATTTTATCATTACCCTATGGGAAGACGAATAGCAATTATTGAAGAAGATAAATGCCACCCTGAAAAGTGCGGTAATTACTTGTGTATTAGGCTTTGCCCTGTTAACAGGGAGGGGGAAGACTGCATTTCAAAAAATCAGCTGACAAAAAAGGCTACAATCGATGAAGTAACATGCACTGGCTGTGGTATCTGCCCAAAAAGATGTCCTTTTGGAGCCATTCATATTATCAATCTTCCTGAAAAACTAGACACTTTGCCGATTCATAGATTTGGAAAAAACAATTTTGAATTATTTAACCTGCCAACAGTTAAGAAAGGCTCAGTTGTAGGAATAATAGGAAGAAACGGCATTGGAAAATCAACAGCATTTGAGATATTATCGGGAAACTTAATACCCAACTTGGGGGATTTCAATGCCGAAGATAAAGAATTGCTGAAGGAAAGCACAATTACAAAGTACTCAAACACACAAATGGGGGAATATTTCAGGGAGTTATATTCAAACAATATTAAAGTTTCATACAAACCGCAGAGAATAGAGCTGATTTCAAAAATATACGATGGAAAAGTTATTGATTTGCTTAAAAGAGTTGATGAAAAGAATAAAGCTGATGAAATGATTGAATTTCTCGACTTGGAAAATGTAAAAAATAATAAACTGTCTGAATTATCTGGTGGGGAATTGCAGAAAGTTGCAATCATTGCCTCAGTAATAAAAAAAGCAGATATATACTTCTTTGACGAACCATCATCATTCTTAGATATAACCTCAAGAATAAAAGTTGCAAGACTAATACAGTCATTAAAAGAAGAAAAAGCGGCAGTTATGGTTATAGAGCATGACATTGCAACACTGGATTATATTTCCGACGAAATACAAATCCTGTATGGTGAACGTGCCTGCTATGGTGTGATGTCAATCTCAAAAGGTGTAAGAAATGGAATCAATGATTATCTAGAAGGCTATTTGCCTGAAGACAATGTCAGATTCAGGGACTATAAGATAAAATTCTCAAGGTCAATAAAAGAGCTGAATCAGGATGCAGAGTTATTAGTGTCATATAAAAATTTAAAAAAATCTTTTAAGAATTTCTCAATGGAAGTAAAAGAAGGGGAAATAAAGAAGGGAGAAGTTCTTGCAATTATGGGATCAAATGGATTGGGAAAGTCAACTTTCCTTAATATGATATCAAACAGGCTAAAATCAGATTCTGGTGAGATAAACCTAAAGAAGAAAGATATCAATATTTCTTACAAACCACAGTATCCAGTGCCAGAGGATATCACAGTAGAGGATTATATCAAAAGGCATGCCGGTGAAGAAATGAAATCAGGATGGTATCAGCAGAACATACTCGAAAAGCTTAATCTAAAGAGTATTCTGCAAAATAATTTATTGCATCTTTCAGGCGGGGAATTGCAGAAAGTGTATGTCGCAGGATGCTTGTCAGGAGAATCCGACCTAATAATTCTTGACGAACCATCAGCATTCATTGACATAGAAGATAGGATACACTTGGCAGAAGTTATAAAAGAATTTGCACAAAAAAAAGATGCAGCATGCGTAGTAGTTGACCATGACGTTCAGTTTGTAGAATATTTGGCAGACAAGATGCTTGTGTTTCAGGGAGATCCTGGAAAAAACGGATCTGTTATTGGTCCAACGGAAAGGGAAGAAGGAATGAATCTTATACTAAAATCATTAAAGATAACATACAGAAAAGACAAGGATTCAAACAGAGCCAGAATTAACAAGCCAGATTCACAGTTGGATAAAGAGCAGAAATCAAAAGGAAAGTACTATTTTATCTAGAATATCTTTGGATTTTTGTCATAACATATTTCAAATAATTAAAGGGAGTAGCTTCCAAAGAATCCCATTTCTATTTTTCTCACTTCAACAGATTTTGTTGGAGGAACCTTAAAATCACTTGCATCCCTCACATAAGTCCTTGCTACTTCTCTAAAGTCTCCGCGTCCAATGTATATACTAATTTCACTGTCACCCTTAAAAACATAGGCTCTCAATTCGCCCTTCTTAAACCCATTATTTTCAGCTAGTTCTGATCCAAATCTGCCCACCAAGTCATCAACGGTTTCAGTTTTTACTATTTTTCGCACCATACTATAAAAATAAATCTGGATTTTATAAAAACTCTTGTCATGATAAAAATACTTTCAAAAGGAACTTAATTAACACTATCTTTGCATCAAAACAAAAGCTTAATAAATTGTTATAATGTCTAAAAAAAATGAAATACAGTGATGTGGCCATCATTGAAGTGAAAGGTGGCAATACATATTTAGGCATGCATAATAATGACTGTTACAACCCGCAAAGAAAAACTGTAACTCTTTGGGGTGTCAATGAAATTAGGTCTTCAGCATTTAACAGGGCTTTTGGAGAAGAGCTCATACATCTGGCAAATGAATCAAGTCTTGCAACAGCACTGGAGAAGAGTCATCTGGCATTAAACGCAGTTATAGCATCAGCAGGCTCAACCAAAGTAAGATTTAAATTTTCTGGAAGCATAGAGATTCCTGTAGCCGAGATAAAAGGATTTAGACCAATAACAGAATGCCACAGACTATACAGCAGTTCATATTCAAGGGAATTAGAAAGAATAGATTTAAGCGTATGAGTCGCTAAATATTTGCAGGGCATGGTCTTTATGGATGTAATAATATTATCAGGCGGAAAAGGAACACGGATGGAAGATTCGTTGCCAAAAGCAATGATACCTGTGAAAGGGAAGCCGATAATATCCCACCAAATTGATTATTTTTTAAAGCAAAAAGAAACAGAAAAAATAATACTTTCACTGGGATATAAATCTGATATTGTTGTAGATTACATAAATAAAAATTATCCAGATGAAAACATAGAATTTTCTTTGGATCCTCCAGATGGAGAGCCATTAGGAACTGGTGGAGCCATAAAGAAGGCATTGAAGCTTGTTGCAACAGACAAAGTAATAGTCCTAAATGCAGATGACATTACAAATATAAATATTAGTGAGTTGTTAAAATCAAAAGAAAACACGATATGTGCAGCGCATCCAAGGTTGCCATTCGGGATAATTCATGAAACAGAAAGCTATGCTCAATTCGAAGAAAAACCAATGTTAATGGATTTATGGGTCAGCTGTGGTTGGTATATCTTTAATAGGGAAGAGATATTAAAGCATCTTCCAGATAAGGGAAGCATAGAGTATGATACATTTCCAAATATCAAATTAAAAATATATAATCATGAAGGTTTTTGGATGGCATTAAACGCAAAAAAGGACATTTTGGAATTTGAAGCTATAGAACTTCCAAAAGAACTGGCATAAAAAGAATAGTTTCAATTACAACTATTCAAAAAAATAATTCTAACCATTTAAATCTTTATAAACAAAGAAGTATCCATAAATTACCAACACACAATATATAGTATTCTTATAAGAATACCATACTACACATAGTGTTTACTATCAAGTGATTAAAATGATATGCCCCTACTGTGCAAATGAAGAAACAAAGGTTATAGATAGCAGAGAAACAGAAAATCTCACAACAACAAGAAGAAGAAGAGAATGCATAAAATGTGAAAAAAGATTCACAACTTATGAAAGAATTGAAACAGATTTGACAGTCATAAAAAAAGACGGAAGCATTGCAAGATATAATAGAGATAAGTTAAGAAGGGGAATTTTAATGTCGTGTGAAAAAAGAAAGATAGACACGGAAGAAATTGAAAAAGCAATAAACAGGATTGAAATCAGGCTAAGATCACTCCCCTCATCACAAATTTCATCAAGAACAATTGGAGAGCTGGCCATGAAAGAACTAAAGAGATTAGACAAAGTGGCATACATCAGATTTGCATCAGTATATAGGGACTTTGAAGACATAAAATCATTCGAAGAGGAACTGGTCAAACTTAAAGGACGGGGTGCTAAAAAATGGAAACAAATAATCTAAAATTTTCAGACAACGCTATACAGGTATTAGAAAGAAGATATCTATTGAGGGGAATAGATGGGAAATTAATAGAATCCCCAAAACAAATGGTAAGAAGAATAGCCCATAATATAGCACAGGCAGAAAATAAGTATGGCGCATCTCAGGAAGAAGTTAATGAAGTTGAAGAAGCATTCTACAATCTGATTGCAAACTTAGATTTTATGCCAAATACACCAACTATAATGAATGCAGGGACAGGAATACAGCAGTTAAGTGCATGCTTCGTACTTCCGGTGGAAGACTCAATGGAGGGAATATACAATACCCTAAAACATGCCGCATTAATCCATAAATCAGGCGGAGGAACAGGATTTTCATTCTCAAGACTTAGGCCACAGAACGACTTGGTAAAAACAACTTCAGGAGTAGCCTCAGGTCCAATATCTTTCATGAAGGTCTTCGATGCATCAACAGATGTTATAAAACAGGGTGGAAAAAGACGTGGGGCAAATATGGGCATTCTAAGAGTAGACCACCCAGATATAATGCAGTTTATTGATATAAAAGCAGATATGAAAACACTAACCAATTTTAATATTTCAGTAGCAGCTACAAACAAATTTATGCAGGCAGTCAAGAATGACACAGATTATGAGTTAATAAGCCCGCGTTCAAAGCAGGTTTGCGGGACATTAAATGCAAGAGAAGTGTTTCAAAAAATATTGGAAAATGCATGGAAAAATGGAGACCCTGGATTTATTTTCATAGACGAGATTAACAAGTTTCATCCTGGAAAAAACGTAGGCGAGATAGAATCAACTAATCCTTGCGGCGAACAGCCATTATTGCCGTATGAATCATGTAATTTAGGTTCAATCAACTTAAACAATTTTGTTAATTCAGAAAAAACAGATGTAAATTGGAACAAGCTAAGAGAATGTATAAGATTGTGTGTAAGATTCTTGGACAATGTAATCGACATGAATAATTATCCAATAGAAGAATTGGATATCATGGCAAAAAAAACAAGAAAGATTGGTCTGGGAATAATGGGCTTTGCGGATATTCTTTACGAGCTTAATATTCCTTACAATTCAGAAAAGGGAATACAGATGGCAGAAAGTGTAATGCAGTTTATTAAAGATGAATCATATGCTATGTCTGGAGAATTAGCAGAGTCAAGAGGAGTTTATCCGGCATGGGAGGGTTCTGATCATTTTAAAGAAGGTAGAAAAATGAGAAACACATGCACAACAACAATAGCACCTACAGGTACCATCGGCATGATAGCAGAAGCTTCAGGTGGATGTGAACCAGCATTTGCAATATCTTACATAAAAAATGTAATGGATGGAACAGAGTTAATATATACAAACAGAATTTTTGAAAGAGTTGCAAAAGAAAGAGGATTTTATTCAGAAGAATTGATGAGGAAAATAGCAAAGATAGGGACAATACAAAACATTGAGGAAATACCTCGCGAAATAAGAAATGTATTCGTAACTGCACAGGACATCTCGCCAGAGTGGCACATTAAAATGCAGGCAGCATTCCAGAAGCATGTTGACTCTTCAATTTCAAAGACCATAAACTTCTCAAACTCCGCAACTATGGAAGACATAGACAAATCGTATATGCTGGCATGGGAATTGGGCTGCAAGGGAATAACAATATACAGGGACGGGAGCAGGGATAATCAGGTTCTTAATATTGGTGAGGTAAAAGGAAAAGAAAAAGCGCTGGAAATCAAGCAGGAAACTACAAAAGATGGATCTGCCTGTGAGATATCTATAGAAGAAGGCAGGATAGTGAAGTCTTGTGAATAAAACAACAAGATTTATATCTATTATGGCACGCAGTTAAGTAATGGACACAGAGCCAAATTTCACAAAAATAAAGAAAAGAGACGGAGTAATATCAGAGTTTGACATATCCAAGATATCAAAAGTTATATTCAGAGCAGCCACAGCAATAGGTGGGAAAGATGATAATCTTGCTAATGCACTCGCCATAAAGGTTCTTGAGGAATTAAATAAGAATTTTAGTAATAAGGATATCCCAACAGTAGAAGACATTCAAGATGCAGTTGAAAGAGTATTGATAGACAGTGGTCATGTGAGAACAGCAAAGGCATTTATCCTTTACAGGGACAGCAAAAGCAAATTAAGGGAAGAAAAATTATCTTTAGTCGGAACAACAGAAAAAAATAAATTATCAATTAATGCAATACGTCTTCTTAAGGAAAGGTATTTATTGAAAGACAAAGAAGGAAAAGTCAAAGAAACGCCAAATGAAATGTTTAGGCGTGTTGCAAAAAATATATCTTCAGCAGAAAAATTCTACAAAAAGGATTCAAAAGAATTAGAAGAAAAGTTTTACAATATGATGTATAATCTCGATTTCTTGCCAAACACACCAGCGTTAATGAATGCAGGAACAAAAATACAGCAGTTAGTTTCTTGTTTTGTTTTGCCAGTTAATGACAGTATTGGTGAAATATTCAAATCATTGTCATTGGCAATGGATATACAAAAAACAGGTGCTGGAACAGGGTTTGCATTCTCAAATTTAAGACACAGAGGCGCAACAATAAGTAGAAATGGATTCACTTCAAGTGGGCCAATACCCTTCATGAAGGTATTTAACGAAGCAACCTCAGCATTGAAAGATGGTGGAACTAAACGCGGGGCAAACATGGGCGTTTTAAGGGTGGACCACCCAGACATAATTGAATTTATACACTTAAAAGAAAAAGATGGAGACATGATTAATTTTAATATCTCTGTTGGTGTTACAGATGAATTTATGAGTGCAGTGCAAAAGCAGGAAGACTTTGACCTAAAAGACCCATTAACAAGGGAAACGGTAAGCACAGTAAGCGCAAGATACATTTGGGATTTATTTGTTGCATCTGCCTGGAAGAATGGTGATCCAGGTATTTTATTTTTAGACAGAATTAACAAGGACAATGTATCAAAGATAGAAAGTATAACTGCAACAAGTCCTTGTGCAGAAGCACCAATACTTTCAAATGAATCATGTGTTTTAGGAAGTATAAATTTAGGGAACTTTGTAATTAAAGAAGAAGAAAGAAAAATAGATTGGAAAAGATTGAAAGAAACAATCCAGCTTGCAGTTAATTTTTTAGATAATGCAATAGATATGAATAATTACCCTTCAAAAGAATTAGAAAAAAAAGCAAAAAAGTTTAGGCGCATTGGTTTAGGAGTAATGGGTTATGCAGACATGCTTGCAAAGTTAAGAATACCATATAATTCTGATAATGGAATAGAAACTGGTGAAAAATTAATAAAATTTATCAAAAAAGAAGCAGACAATGCATCTGAAGAGTTGGCAAAAGAAAGAGGAACATATCCACAATGGAAAAAGGTAAAGAAAAATTCAAGAAGAAAGATGCGTAATGCAACAAGGTTAAGCATAGCACCAACAGGCTCAATAAGCATGATAGCAGACTGCTCATGCGGGATAGAACCACTATTTGCTATTTCATATGTAAAAAGGGTTATGGGTGGCAAACAGTTCTTTTACGTTGATGGTAATTTTAAAGATGCTTTGAAAGAGAATAATATCTATAAAGAAGAAATTATTGATAAAATAGTCAATCAGGCTTCAATAAAACATATCAAAGAAATACCCTT
Source organism: Nanobdellota archaeon (assembly GCA_030699455.1). GTDB lineage: Archaea > Nanobdellota > Nanobdellia > SCGC-AAA011-G17 > UBA489 > JABIKK01. The sequence continues at coordinate 35,635 of JAUYMN010000013.1, forward strand.
GAAGTTAAGAAAAGTATTCAATGTAGCCCATGACATAACTCCAGATTGGCACATAAACATGCAGGCAGTATTCCAGGAAAGTGTGGATAATGCAATTTCAAAAACAGTTAACTTTCCATGCCATGCAACAATGAAAGATATTGAAAAAGTTTATCTTCATGCATGGAAAAATAAATGCAAAGGAATAACAATTTACAGAGATGGTAGCAAAAATAATCAAGTAGTTCAATTGAATTTTAGGTAATAATGATGTCTGAAAGAAAAGGACTTGTTCAAGTTTACACGGGGGAAGGAAAAGGAAAAACAACTGCATCCCTAGGTTTAGCACTGAGAGCCTTGGGGCACAACCTTTCAGTTTATATGATCCAATTCATGAAAGGTGGTGACACTGGAGAAATGTTTGCTATACAAAGATACCTGCCTAACTTCACATTAGTCCAGTTTGGAAAAGATGCATTAAAAGAAAAACAATTGAAAATGGTTTCTTTTGATTCAAAAGAAAAAAAAGAAAATAAGTTGACAGAAAAAGAAAGATACATCTTTTTATCAGATAAAGCTGAATCAGAGCCATCAAGAATGGGGCTTGAGCATGCAAAAAAGATCATCAATGCAGGACAACATGATATTGTTATTTTAGATGAGATTAATTGTGTCTTAGCAAGAAAAATGATTCCAATTGATGAAACAATAGAATTAATAAAAAACAGGCCACCACACGTAGAAATAGTCCTCACAGGCAGAGATGCACCAGCAGAAATAATAGATATGGCAGACCAAGTTAGCGAATCAAAGAAAATAAAACATCCTTATGATAAAGGAATTTTGGCAAGAAAGGGTATAGAATATTAATTACATAACAGCCTTCAATGCCTTAATACTCACTTCTATTTGTTTGTCATCTGGTTCATTTGTAGTTATCTTTTGCAACCATAGTCCTGGTGTTGTTAAAATGCCAAGCACATTGTTTGTATTTCTTGAATTAAGCCTCAATATTTCATAACTTACCATTGCAATAACAGGTATTAATAAGATTCTGTATAAAAACTTCAAAAACCAGCTTTCGCTCCAAACAATAGAGAATAATATTATGCTTATTATAAGCACAATGAATATGAAACTGGTGCCACATCTCGGATGTATTGTGCTGAACTTTTTTACATTTTTAACAGTCAATGGTTTTCCTGCTTCATAACAATTAACAGCCTTATGTTCTGCACCATGATATTGAAATACTCTTTTTATGTCATCAAACCTCGATATAAGCCACAAGTATCCTATGAACAATGCAACTCTCCAAAATCCATCTGCAATATTAAACAAAATCCGGTCATCAGAAAAAAATTTACTGAGCCACAAAGGCAACAAAATAAAGAGTCCTATACCAATCACAAAAGAAAATAATATCATGAAAAAAACGCCCCATCCACCAATTTCTTCATCTTTCTCAAGCTGTTGGTTGCTGCTCCATGTAAGCGCTTTAGTACCTATTATAAGCATCTCAAACAGAGAAATCAAGCCTCTCAAAAATATGGTTTTTCTGAACTTTTCAGCAATATTGCTTCTTTTTTCTTTTCTAATGACAATACTTCCATTCTGCTTTCTAACTGCAACAGCAAGCTTTTTTCTGCTTGCCATCATTACACCTTCAACAACTGCCTGACCGCCAATGTATTCTTTCATTATTCTAAAATAACGTAAAAGAAACTTTAAAAACCTTTACAGATGCAATTTACTATGAAATGTGAAATATGCAGGGGCAAAGCAGAGTTTACCTTTTTAGAGAAGCCACTTGGCACGTTTATAAACAAAAAATTTGTTTGCAACAATTGTCAAAAATCAAATTCTGTTGAAGAAATCAAAAACAAAGTAAAGTAACTAATTTTTATAAGTATGGTCGATGCAAAGAAATATTTCTTGGAATATTAAAAGACAGCACGTGGCTATCTTTTCAATAATTTCTTCACTTTTCTGAAACCCTTGTTTTTAATTCCATAGACCCCTGTAACAGCAAGTATAACGGCTATTATTGCAATTCCAACCCCTGGCCTATTGTTCTTTAGGAAGTTTCCAACAACGTTTCCAGTAATAGGACTTGGCTTATTTGTAACTTCAGGAGTTTCTAATTCAGGAACAACTTCAGGTTCTTCTTCATTAGGTTCTTCCCCAACAGTTTCTTCTCCGCCATCATACCTTGTTCTATACATTTCTTGATTATTTCCGCTGGAGCCACCGCCTCCGCCTCCACCGCCTCCGCCAGAGGTTCCACCGCCTGCAGGAGGTGTTACATGTTCAGTAACAGCAGAGTGTGTTAACCCGCTAATTTTGTACAATGTTTCATTATTTACAGACTCACAGGTGTACTGTCCTGTTAGGATTCCATTGCATGTAACTTTCACGCCATTGCTACAGTCACCTTCAACAGCAATAGAAGAAACTTCAGCATCAATTATGCATACATCATTGGTGTCGATATTAATGTTGTCAATGTAGGCTGTTTTTGTGTCATTTTCTTGCAGTGTTATTCCATTAATTATTATTGAGCCTTGACCATTTGTGTTTGTGTTGACAACTATTCTTCTTGTATCAAGAATATTTTCATTTCCAAACACGTAGGGGAATTCAATAAGTGTATTATTTTCTCCAACAATGCTTACACTTCCTTCTCCAACTATGTTATTTGGATTTTCTTCGTCATTAACAACCAGCATTAATGCACCATTGTTTGTTTCAATATTTGCAGTGCTACCAAGTATAAAATCATCACCATTCAAGATGCCATCCCCATCAATATCATCATCTGAATTATCACCTATTCCATCACCATCAGTATCCTCACTTTCTTCAGCATCAAGAGGGAATGCATCTGCGCCGTCTTTCACACCATCACCATCAGTATCAGGATTTAATGGATCAGTTTCATTGTCATCAACTTGGCCATTTGCATTTGAATCTTCTTCGCCATCAAGCAACCCATCACCATCAGTATCAGGATTTAATGGATCAGTTGTAAATCCATCAGTATCATCAGATTCAAGGTCATCGATTAAACCATCATTGTCATCATCAAAATCAACACAGTCTGCGATTCCATCGCTATCATTATCCCCAAAGCCTTCATCAATTATGCCATCACAGGTGTTATCTATACCATCACAGGTCTCAGTGGACTCACAGGCAGTATTTACACATATGTCCAGTTCCACACTACAGCTGTCAGCAGTATCGTTATTGTCATCATCACATGTTGGAACTGTTCCACTCTGACAGTCAAGAACAGCATCACATACTTCAGCACCATCACAGAATAATCCATTACTACAGAAGCCATCATCAGGAGCATTAACAATAACATCTAAATCCTCATCACAGCTGTCGACTGTACAGCTTACAGAATCATCAACAGCAGGCGGATTGCCGGCAGCACATTCAAAGTTTTCATTGCAAACTTCTTCGCCATTGCAGAAGACGCCATCACCACAGTCAGAATCCACTGCACAGCTTACAAAATTAACACTCATGATAAAATTATCATCAGCAAATGCGTTTTCATCACCATCATCACAAAGAACATTCCATTGAACAGTATCATCACCAGTTATTATTGTAAAAAATCCTGGAAATACAGTCCCTGTATCACCATTATTAACAGTTATAGTAGGACCAAAAGGTCTAAATTCTTTCATTGGGTTTGCAACGCTATTGTTCATGTCAGCATACATTTGGCAGTTCAGTGACGGGCTACTGTCATCTGTAACCATGAAATTGAAAAGAACCAGTTTAGAGTTTCCTGTAACTAAAAACTCCGTTCCGTCTTCAGGAGACAATAATTCAACAACAGGAGATTCATTATCACAAACATTACCAATTCCATCGCCGTCATCATCCTCTTGATCAGGATTAAAATCCATAGGGCAGTTATCCTCCCCATCCCTCAATCCATCCCCATCTCCGTCCAGACCATAAAGAACCCAGTTCACAAAATTCTCAAAAGTATCTATTGTTTCCTGTGTCCAGAATCCAGGAGAAGGAATTCCAAAGAATCCAACTCTTTCCGATATCTCAGTCCCATTCAAAAGTTCAGATCCTGCATCTGCAATAAGAAGCAATCCACGCGTATTAAAGTCTGCAAAATTAGCAACTGAATTCAAAAAAGTTTTTTCGGTTTCAACATAATTAATTTTTTTTCCTGCTGCATTAATCAGCAATTCATCCCCATTAAGACCATCAACTATCATGTATCCTTGGTCATTAAGGTTAATATTTTGTCCGGAATATGTAAATGCGCCTGACCCGCTTGACTCAACCCATTTCCATTCATCAACATGGGACTTGTAGATAGATATTGTTTTATGGCTGTTAACAGGTATGTTTTCCACATAATTAAGATCACCCTCACTGCCGGATTTTCCGGTAATAACAATCAGGTCAAAATCATCAAAGTTTATTGAGTTTACATTATTTCTATCAATTAATGTCACAACATGCCCCATGCCTTCAAGCAAATCTTTTATAGGCTGTTCATGCTCGCTATCCAGAATACCTACTCTGTTTTTAACAGCTACTGCAACATCATCCGCAAAAACAATTTGTGAAAATAACAGCAAAAATAAAATACCAATAATTAATTTTTTCATAAATATCTGACCCCCAAGATTACTAATATGACCAGTACTACACCTATTATGATTAATGGTAGCTTGCTACTTCCCGAGCTACTGGTATTCCTCATTCCGTTTTCATCCAATTCAAACTTGAAATCATCCATCTGAAACTTTTTTCCGGAATAAACTATCTCTCTTTTTATTTCATAATTTCCAGCTTTTAGGGGAGTGAAATATACGGCTAAATTCTCCCTTTCTGAAGGGCCAATCACAATCTCATCCCCTCCAATTACATCTTCTAGTTTTCCATTAATCATAACCTCGCCAGTAAGCTTTGCAGTAAAGTCAACATTTCCCCTGTTTTTGAAATCAACACTAATCTTTGCAACCTTGCCTATTTCAACATCATCGGGATCATACACTTTTCCTAAACTGCCTTCAAGTTCGGAATTTCCAGAATTTAAGATATTAAAATCAACAAGTTTCTCGCCGATAAGTTTACCTTCAAGAGTAACTTTCACTTTTGCAGAAAATTCACCAACACCCCTTCCAGATGTATCCCATTCAACATCAATAATTTCTATTTGCCCTACATCAACATATGAATCGCTTTTTGTTACACTGTCAATGACTGCCCCATCTTTAAAAATTTCAACATCAATCTTTGGATTTGATTTTACATTCCCATTGTTCTCCATGTCAACTTTAATTCTTAATGGATAGCCAGTCTCAACATCCCTCGTGCTTATGCTTCTTACTTCACTTTCTAATTTTTGGTTTCCTGTGACATATATTTTAACTTTTGCAAAAGTCTTAAGTTCAACACCTGAACCAGTCTTAACATCATTATCCACTTCTTCAAATGCCTTATTTCCTGCAACTTGTATTTCATATTCACCATTAGGAGTATCTTTTGGGATATTAAATACAATCATTGCAAATTCCTTGCCATTTGCATTTATGGAAAGCTGTGTTATTTCTTTTGACAAATCATCAATATCATAAAATTTAACCCAATCTTTGTAGTCACCATAAGCGACTAAATCGACAATAATATTTTCATCCGAGGTAGTAGAAAACCTCATAGATTTTTGGTAGCTTTCGCCCTTTAATGCATCCTCAATAGTATATTTTGAAGGAGATACACCAACAGCCAAACCATAAACATTAGGCAATAACAGGGCTGAGAATACAATTAAAAAAAATACCCAACTTCCACAATTTTTTATTTCAAACTTCAAGATAATTACCCCCAAATCTAAGTGAATTTAAACAGTTACTCAAAAGTGGTGTATTTATATTTAAAGATTTCCGGCTTTTGAAGGATATAATCAACATTATAAATTTATTTTAAGAACAAGCTGATTTTTTCTTTTCATGAAAAAAAAATTAGTAATATTAACCGTATTAATTGCCTTGCTGGTAGTTACTTTAATATTATTGTTTTATGAAAAGCCATTAAAGGAAGGGCTGGATAATTATCCAGATTTCTTTTTAAAAGGAAAAACATTTAATGGAAAAATTGTGGTTGACGATAAAGGTCCAGAAGAGGATTTTATCACGGCACAGAATTTTTTAGAGGCATTGGGTAAAAAATATAAGTTAAATCCGGACACATTAATACAATACGGCCAATTAGATGGATTATACAACAGCAATGCCATATTTATAGGAACATGTAATACAATTCCAAAAAATAAATTTGTCAACATATTTATGGACTGCCTTTCAATGGAGAAGAATGTTGGCATGATAAGACTGGTGGAAAATAATAATGTCACCATAGTTCAAGTTGTTGGATATGATTATAAGGATACACGGGAAGCAATAGATGTCCTGATAAACAGCAAAGATTATAATCTCGCAGGAAGGGAAGTGCAGGTGAGAGGAGATCTTCCAAATTTAGAAATAAGGATTACTGGATAATCTAAAACTTTTTATACTAGACAAATATTTCAAAAAAGGAGAGGTGGTGTTGAGTGATGGAAAGTGAAGAAATTACCAAGAAAACAAAAGATACTATTGTTGACAACAATCTCCATAATAGCCATTTTAATATTTCTAACCACAGGCGCTAGAGCAATTAAAGAAGACATATACAAGGAATTTACATGCACATGTTGTGAAACTAGCCTATTGGACACACCTGATTCATGTTTGATGGCAGAAGGCATGAGAAGCTCGATTGACAATTCTGCTTTGAAATATTTTTATAACAAGGAAAAGATAATGATGGATTCTGTGAAAAAGTTTGGAATTCCATCACTAAGTAGAAAAGAACAAAAGATGAATATAGGTCTTAAGCTTATCAATGATACTACAAGCAGTTTTCCAAGCATACAATTTGATCAGGATTTTGTTGAGCTTGGCGAAATAAGCAATTCAAAAGGCTTAATCTTGATTGATTTTACAATGGAAAATAATGGAACAGCTGATTTAATTATATATGATGTTAAGACTTCATGTGCATGTTTGTCAGCTTCTTTAATAAAAGACGGACAGGAAAGTTTACGCGCAGGAAGATTCTCTTATCCAGATGGATGGAATTATATAGTCAAGCCAAATGAAAAGATAATTCTTCGCGGATTTTATGATCCTCGCATTACCAGTTGGCAGACTGGTTCAGTAGAAAGGATAATAACTATAACCTCAAATGATCCGATGTATTTTGAGAGAAGTGTTAGGATAGCTGCTAAGTTGGTTCCTTGATGTTTTAAATTTATGTCTGCAGTATTAGATGTACCGTAAGGCTGAAATTTAGTGCAACGTTCCGTAGCGAAGCAAAAATTCAAAGTAAAAAAATCGGCGTATCAAGTGCGAAGCACCATTAGTTAAAAGATAAAAGGTTTGGGGCGTTACAACAATAGACACTTATTAGTAGTAGCAAATAAAAAGATTTAAATAGTCTAATATTTTACAAAAACTATCCTATTAATCATACTTTAAGGAGTGATGAAAGGAGGTAAAACAAAATGGAAAACCTACAATACAATGGAGAGAATGTTTATACACATTCTACAAATAGAGTTACACCTACTGAACTTGCTAGAGCAAGAACAGGTGTCGGATCTATTCTTGATGCTTATTTTTTCCAAATTGGGCCTGATAGATCAGTTGAAAGAGTTGAGTTTGATAGATCAAGAATTGAAGCTCAACAGGTTGGCTTAATGGTTGATGTAAAAAGCCAATTTGGAGGACAAGCTTCTGTTGCAGTAGCGGGTCTTGACAGAATAACTCAATTCCTTTACGATACTGCATCTGCTGAAAAAGATTTATCTGCTCTTAAAGGTAGAGAAGTAACAGAATACAATGCAGGAATGAAACTTTTAGGAATTGGAATAAGACAATAAAACAATTCTTGCATTTTATTTTTTTATTATATGATTCTCGGCGAAGCCAACAAATTATCCGAAGGATTAGGAACTCCCCCTAAATAAATAGAAAAATTTGGGTGAAGCCAAGCAACAACTATTAAGCGAGATAAACATTCGCTTTATAGGTATGTTTTGGATAAAAACGACTGGGAAAATCCTTGTTTTACTTGGAAAAAATTCCAGACGCTTACTTTACAACTCACTAATTTCATATCTGCAGTATTAGATTTGCCGTAAATTATTAAGAGGTGAACAAAAAATCTATTTGTGTTTATACTTAGCAACTTCAATAAGATTGCCTTCTGTATCTTTGCATTGAAAACAACGATAAGGGTAATCAGTGAATGCAAGATTTTCCGGCGGACTCACAATTTTAACACCATGATTTTTTACTTTCTCAAAAACAGCATCAACATCATCTGCCCAAAAAACAGGAATTGCATTATTACCGACAATGCGCTTATTACTGATTATCTTTGGATTAATGAGACCGAAGTAGAAACCACTTCCAAGGTCAAAGTCAGCCCATGTATCTTTTTCGCGATGAGTAACTTTTATGCCTAACAAATCCTCATAAAAATTGATAGCCCTGTCCATAATTTTAACTGATAAATAAAAATGGTCTAATTTCATATGTGCCATATAGGCAAATGATGTTAATAAAATTTTCTGTCTGTTCTGTTTTTTTGGGAAATTCTTCATCGTGCTTTTCCATTTCTTAATAAATAACTTCAATCCAAAGAATCATCTGTTCATTAAAAATATATTCTAATCTTAAATAAAAAAGAAGAATGTGGCTTTTACACCACATCATAAGTTTATTCGTCGTGTGCAGATGTTGAAATCTGTAAAATTCCATGGTAGTTATCTGCTGGTAGACCTAAGTCAGCGTGTGCTGAAAAGTCAATCTTTTCAGTTTGGCATAATTCTAGAGGATCTTCCAAAATAACCTGCTCATCATTGTCAAAGAATACCTGACCATGTCCGAATCCAGTTTCATATGGATCCCATTTGACATCGAAATCATTTATTTCTTTGTTGAATGTATCACCTAACAATGTTGAAGATTGCACGGAAATTTCTACTCTTTCGTTACCTTCATTCTTTACAGTTGGTTTTCCATCTCCACTAATCATGTTATAGTCTCCTTGTATAACCCTATAAACTGAAGGTTGAAGAGCACCATAATCAAGACCATCTTGGAAATCTATTTCCAAAGCAACAGTACTTACCCAGTCAAAGAATGAGGATACCATGTCACTAAATGCTGATGCGTGGTCAGTAGCCCATGCTTTTACCTCGTATAGACCAGATGGCTGGTGATATAACATCGGCAAATTCACAGTATACATGTACCATTCAGGCTGGCTGAAGATGTTGTAATTTATTAGGTCAACATCTGCTTGTGTAATCAAGCCTGCTGCTAGAGCATCTAACTTACAGTCTTCGATAAACTGCATGTCTGCTGGAATTGTTGGATTCAATCTATCAGCGTGTACTTGGTATTTGAACAATCCACCCTCTGGGTTTCTGTCAAATGCATCGCCAGTAAAGTCACATTTGTTGTTTGCATCTGGAACACAAGGTAATAAATCTTGAGTGCCTTCAGGATGGTAAACATCAACAAACACCTGTGATATGTCATCTCTTCCTTGCGGATCGCCAACAACAACACATGCGTATATGTCATTCCTTTCACTGCTAAGTGTTGGGAATAACTGTGTGCCTTGGTCGTTTAGGTTTTCATCTGGTAGTACCCAAACATATTCTATTGATGGTGGTGAGCCTGTACCTGCGCCGATAGTAGCACTTTGATCTACTTCGCCTTGGTCACAAATGATATTGTCATCAGAGCAACTCTCCTCTGCAAATACCATTGGCATCATCACAAGCAATAGACTAACCAATAAAACTAATGCTTTTTTCATTTTGTATCTCCCGTATTTTTTTTGGATATATCCATAGAAATTCCACCTTACTCGTAAAGGGAACTCTTTGCGGATCGCGATGTGTGAAAAGGTCATAAGAGGTGCTATCAAAGTAGCCAAAATAAAGTCCCTGCCTTTCTTTCATTAATATCCCTTTTTTTCACTAAAAAGTAATGATTTTAATTAGTTATTATAAAATAACCTCTAATTGTATCATTTGAATAATGATAACGGTTTAAATATTTTTATAGAGGCAAAAATAGATTAAAAGAGAACAATTTCGAAAAATACATTAATCAACATAAAACTTACGAAAGATAAAAGACATAAGTGGTTTTTAGAATACTATCTTATTAACTATGAATCTAATGACAATTTTAATTTTGCCACCACCATCAAACAAAAATAATTGGAAATAAATATACTTCTATTGTTCCTGCAACAACTAATAAAGCAAGTGACAATCCAACCAGCCACCCCGCATCATTTATTATTGTGTTTGCACTCTTGCTTGAAAAATCATGCCTTATTAATGCAACAGAAATTATTCCGCCTGCAAGACCCGCAACTAAGTAAGAGGCTATCTCAAATATTCCGTGAAACATAAAACCAAAAAATCCGTATGAATAAGTCCCTATAAAGGAAATAAAAGAATTAGAACTTTCTGCAAAATTTCTGACAAAAGAGCCAAGCGCAGTCGCAATTATTGATGCATTCCATGCCAGGATAAATATTGCACCCGCACCAAAAAACAATGAGAATATAAAGCTAAAAATGAGAACCTTAAGATTATTAACAAATATCTCTGAAAATTTTCCAGAATTTACAGCATTGCCAGTGATAGCATTCTGCACCGATGCAACCTCATCAAGCTGAATCTTGAAGATTTCATTAACACTATCTTCTGGCAGAAAAATAAACCACCCAGAGAATGCGATTAAAAATCCGAGAAATAGGGCAATAAAGGCAGCAATAACATTCCTGTGTTCTTTTAAAAGACTGCGCTCACTTATGTTTCTTTTTTTTGCTCCAAAGTCTCTTTTCTCCTCAATTTTAATAAGTTTGTGCATCAAAGGTATGGAAGCAAATACGACAATACTTACAAATAATCCTTGTATTTTTCCATGAAACACAAATAATTCAAAAAAAATCCCCACAGATGCATATATTATTCCAATCAAAAACACCTTAAATGGCATCTTCTCGGCATTCTTTCCATTAATCAAAGATTCCAATACCATTCATCACAATCCCAAATCCTTAATATTTTTTGGCGGATTTATTTTTTTATTAGACATCTGCTGAAGTCTCTCTAATCTTTTTTTAACACTTAATGTTTTGTGCCTATTATCCAATGCGGCAGTCATCGCATTTATATCCATAGGATGTTTAAATGCAGGCTTGCTGTCTAATTTTTTTACGGGTGTTGATGACTGCATCTTTTCAAGTCTCTCTCTAACGGTAAGCCTTTTCGGAGGCTCTTCAATGTAGTAAGGGTGTTTCATAATAGTATTATCTTCGCCATGATTGACAATTTTTTTGAGATTATTATCTTTTCTGTTGATTGTATTTGATAGCTTATCCTTTAAATTAATCTTGCTTGATATTATCAGCAATATCCACAACATTACAGCAGCAAACAATGCAATTTTTATGAAGAAAAAGATACCATTGCTTTTTTCCTCAGGAACAATTTCAAATACATTTTCTGCAAAAGCTTTTTGATTATCACCGTACTCCAAAATTACTTTTATATGGTATGTTCCAGTTTCAATATTTTTTGGAAGGTCAAAGATTTTTGCAAATTCACTTTGTCTGTTTACAGTTAGTTCATTGACTTCTTCCATTACCAAGTTATTTTGGTCATCTAGAAGGCTGTAGGTTATTGTACCGCTAGCTTTTCCTTCTTCACCAAAGTTTACAAGGCTTACTTTAAGGATTAGCTCATTATTTGAGTCACCAGAAATTATTTTATCTGAATCCAAATCTATTGAAACATCAAAAAGAGCGCTTTGTTTTTTTGGCTGTGGGATGCTTGCAGGCTCTTGGTTTTTGGCATTTGAGGTGTCTTTATGAGGTGGTGTTCCAAATCCGCTGTCACTACCAGATCCACCCTGATTAGGACTGCCAGCATTATTAGAACTTTCATCACTTGAAGGTTCATTAGTGTTATTTTCAGTCATATTAACAAGAAAACTGTAGGTAACACTGGTCACATTAACAATCCCATCGCTGACTACTAAGTACCATGTATGTGCATCATTGCTCAAATCGGTCCAGTTGTACATAATATTACTGTTGTTGCTTTGATTTGTCAGACTGGTCAGCAGATTTCCATCTCCATATAGCCATACATCGATGTTATCAAAATCATCATAAACAGTGGCATTCAGGACAGCATAATCAACATCAAAAACACTGTTGTTAGAAGGACTGTTTAGGCTGACAGTTGGTTCAACATTTATAATATCATAATCAATAGTAACTCCATACAGGTTCGGCGTCAAATTAAAAATACCAGATGTAAAATTAAGTTTATATTGGAAGTAGCGACTGCTTTCATTCAGCAAACTTATTACCGTATTGTTATGTGGCCCATTCCATGTTTCATTAGTGCAGGCATCATTACAAAAACGCATATATGCAGTAATGTTTGTCTTTGAGAATAAGCTGCCAAATCCCTTCACATTGTTGTTTGAATTGCTGTTAAAGCTGTCATTAATTTCGAGCCAGCTTATTCCTGAATCATTTGAACTAAATACTCTTTCAGCACTATCAATAATAAAAAGTGCATTATTGTTATCAGCAATCATCTCCAGTCCATTTTGGGAATAAGGTGTAAATGAATTATTAATAACACTCCAGTTAACCCCTGAATTATTAGAGCGGTAAATAGCCTTATCATAAAGTATATAGACATTGTTTTGACTGTCAACTGTTAATGCAGCAGCAGATGAAAACCCGCCATAATCACTTGTTTGCTGGCTCCAGCTTATACCATCATTAGATAGGTAAACTCCCTTGGATCCATCCAAGGCATAATATGAATTTGAGGCATTGACACCAAGCCCCTTCACATTACTGTTGGAATTGCTGTTAAAGCTGTCATTAATTTCGAGCCAGCTTATTCCTAAATCATTTGAACTAAATACTCTTTCAGCACTATCAATAATAAAAAGTGCATTATTGTTATCAGCAATCATCTCCAGTCCATTCTGAGAATAAGGTGTAAATGAATTATTAATAACACTCCAGTTAACCCCTGAATTATTAGAGCGATAAATAGCCTTATCATAAAGTATATAGACATTGTTTTGACTGTCAACTGTTAATGCAGCAGCAGATGAAGACCCACCATAATCACTTGTTTGCTGACTCCAGCTTATACCGTCATTAGATAGGTAAACTCCCTTGGATCCATCCAATGCATAATAAGTTATTCTGGTTGACAGATTCTGTTCCCATGTTAAGTTATTCCATACAGCATTACTTCCAGCATCAAAAACCTTGCTTGTATACCACCCATTAATAAAAGACGAATTCATCTGCAGGGAGCTAGTGGCATTATCATAATAAACATAGTCATATACGCCTTCATCAAAATCAGATTCAGAGTTGGTAACAAAAGTTGTGGCACCAGCAAAACTTACTACAAGGGTTGATACCATCATAAAAATATAGAAGACTCTGCAGATATGCTTAGTTCCAGTGGAATTTTTATTTTTCATTTTTTTCTCCAGTAATGCAACCTGCAATTGCCTATTGTCCTAACATCAACAAGTCCCGCCCCAAGAAGCCTAGAAAGAGCAATCGTAGCAGTCACTCTGGAAACATTTGTTTTCTCAGCAATTTCCTGAATAGTCAGCCCCCTGGTATCTGCTTTAAGGATTTTCCTGCTTTTTTCCAGAACAATATCAATTTTTCCCATGTTTATTAGTGTATACTACTAGAAGATACCTCTAGTATATAAATCTAATGATAGTCACTAGCATATAGAAAATAAATCAGAACAAAAAGTTGAATATCTTTCTAAAAATTCCAACATCTTCACCAGCAACAGTAAAAGACACTTTAGAAATTCCAAGAAGTTCACCCTCCATATTCCGCACTTCAACAACAGCAACATGTCTTCCAGATTTAGTGTCCGAAATAGAAAGTTCTCTCAAAAAATCATTGTTGTTGCTTACGGCCAATGTTTCTTGCCTTACAAATTTACCGTCTATGAAATAACTAAAAGTAACATCTCGTAGTTCATCAAAGATACTAATTATATTTATTTCCAATAATATGTTATCGTTTTTAGAACTATCAATAGTATCACTACCAACAATATCCAAACTAAGTCTTAATATTGGTTCCTTAGTATCTACATCAATAACCCGTGAACTAAGTGGATTCAATTGCCCTGAGAGCAGTCCAATAAAAAACATAAATAAAAACAGGCTTATTGAAAAGAAAAGAAATAATCTCTGCTCACGTAGATTTACAACCTCCATGTTAATAACCACTGTTAAAGAATATTTAAACCTTTTTAAAGGTCAGAATAATCAGGCTCAAAAATATTGACGCAGTCAGCAATCAAAACCTATTTAAACCATTTTATCCGCAGAAAATAGGGTTCAACAGTGATTGACAACATAAGAACTATTACAGAAGGCTTTCTTTACACAGATGAGATATTGCAACATTCACAGGAAGATGCAGAAATGGAAATGAGAGCACTTGACTGCATACTCTCAAATATGAAGCATACGCGTCCCATAAATGGTATGCAGGGATGTCTCTTGAACAAACAATGTGTATACAGAGACAACTCAATATTGCTAGGAAAGGCGCATGATGATTTTGGAATCGCAATAGATTTTCTTCCGGCATGTGAATATAATTCCAAGGACAGGGAAGAAACACCAGTAGATAGATACCTAAGAGAAATAAGACAATCAAAATGGTAGAATATACATCATCAGGAAAAGGATCGTATTCTAGTGAATCATCCAGTTATGGAACCGGGAAAAATAATTATTCTCCAACGGAATTAAATGTAATACAATACCGAGTTAAAGGATCCAATGCAACTATATGCACATGCCAAAAGAAAGGGCCATGCAGGGGAACCTGTATTTCTACTTAGTTTAAAAAATAGTCTGCATCCCAATCAGATTAAGAACTACAAACACAAACATTACCAATGAGGAAATAATACCTAATAACCCAACAACAGAAAACCTTCCAATGTTAAGAGGACACAAGAACTTTCTTTTTGTTTTTATTTTGTATCTCAAAACCATCATGCTCAGATTTATCATTCCAAAGACAGCAAACAAAAACAAATTAGTCAGATTTGCAACAAGTTCTATGTCACCAGCAAATACAAATAGGCAGGCAACAAAGGCAATTAAAAATATTGCAACCCATGGGGTTCGTGTTTTTTTATGCACTTTTGCCAATACCTCCGGCAGTGATTTTTCCCTCGCCATTCCATAAATCATCCTTGAATTTGTAACTAATGTTATCAAAACCGTATTTGCAGTGGAAAATAATGCGACAATGCCAATTATTATGAATGCAACAGGACCAATAGATGTTGCAACTACACTCGCCAAAGGAGCACTTGAAGCATGCAAATCCTGCCATTTTATTATGCTGACAGCAGCCACGGAAACAACAACATAAAGTATAGTTGTTATGATAATGGAATAAATTAGAGCCAGTGGAATATTTCTATCAGGATTTTTGGTTTCTTCTCTTAATTTGACTATGCTCTCAAAGCCCATATATGCAAAGAATACCAATGCAGCAGTGCTAAACACACCAGATAATCCCTGTGGCATCTCTAGATAATTAACGCTTCCAAAACTCTTGATTCCCAAAATAATTACTAGAATTAATCCTCCAAACTCAATGAATGTTGACAGTGTATTAAATCTTGCAGATTCTTTTATTCCTGTAAAATTAATTATGGTCATCAGCAATATAAGACCAATCGCACCAATAATGAGTGGCACATTAAATATTTTAATAAGGTATCCTGCAAATCCAAGCGAAACCGTTGCGGCACTAACAACGCCGGCTGCAAGAATGATAATACTAAAGATAAATGCAATTTTAGAGTTAAACGCTTTTCTGAAATAATCATATTCAGCAGCATCACCTTTAAACATTGATGTTAGCTCAGCATAACTTAAGCCAGTAAATGCAGCAACAATGGCAGATATCAGGAATGCCAGCCATATTGCATTACCAGCACCGCCGGCAGCAACACCAATCAAGGCATAAATCCCTGCACCAAGAATAATACCAACACCTGCAACAGTAACCTGCCAAAGATTAAGTTCCCTTCTCAGTCTCACCATCTTCAGTTTATACACAATATCTTATTTAAAAAGCTTTTTACTTCTTCTTTCTCCAATGGAAGACTTAAAGCTTATCATTTCCATCAGGTGAGGTTCGAGTTTTATCACATCTTTTGCAGTAATTATTCCTTGCAATTTACCACCATCTATTACGGGAAGATGCTTTATTTCACTGCACCCCATAAGCGTCACAGCATCAGACAAATCTCTCAGGCTTTCAATAGATATCAGCTCCTTTTCCGCTAAACTTCCTGCCAAAGTTTTTTTTGGATTCTTCTCTTCAGATACCACTTTTCTCACAACATCCTGCTCAGTAATGATGCCTGCAGGTATTTCCCCCTTCATGAGAACCACGCTACCAACCCTGTTTTTTTTCATAATCTTGGAAATGTCGCAAATATTGCTATTTTAATCAGCAGTAAGAACTTTCCTATTCATGACATCATGTATTTTATATCCAGACTTCATGCTATTTATGAAGGCAAGAAAGTATTTATTTGTTTGTGAAATTTGGATGACTTACCATCTTAAAGTGGTTATTTCAGAAAGATTTAAAAATAATAAGGTATTGCGCTAAACAGCCATGAAAATCTTGCAAATATCTCCACCAGTATTACCAATAGGACCGGACATGAAATATGGGGGAATAGAGAGAGTTATACGCGATTTGGACAAGGAATTTTTAAATCAAGGTCATGAATCATTTGTTGTTGCATCACCGGATTCAATAATTGATGGGACTTTGATATCCTCTCCCGGAGAAAGTTCATGGCAAAAAGATAAAGATGGGTTTTATGCGAAATGTAACCCTGAATTTGAGGCAAGATATGTCAAAACAGTAATAGAAGCAATAATGGCAGTAGAACCTGATGTCATTCATGATCACCTGCAATTGATAATGAGAGAGAGATATTTGGAGAGTAAAATAAGAACTCCGATGCTTACAACTTTGCATGGCACACTGCATAGCAGGAGTGGCCAGTCATCAATACCTGTCCCAACACCAAAGGTTGTTAACGAATGGAATCATTTTAACGCAATCAGTGAATCACAAAGGAGGTTTTTCAGCGAACTGATACCAGTTCAGTTTTGTGTGCCTAATGGCATAAATGTTAATGAGTATCCCTTTGAAGCAAACAAAAGAAATTATCTTCTTTCCTTAGGTAAAATAGGAGAGAATAAAGGCCAGGATACTGCAATAGAAGTTTCATATAGAACTAACAAGCCATTAGTCATCGCAGGCCCAGTTCACATTTTTAGAAAAGACATAAAAGAATATTGGGAATCAATTAGCAAGAGAATTGATGTGTTCTACGATAACATGCCTGCAGATCAGATAGATGATTTTACACAAGAGCTTTCTAAAATTAGGAAACACAAAGTAATTTATGTTGGCGAAACAGATGACAAACAAAAGAAGGAATGGTTCAAATATGCAGAGACATTCCTGATGCCAATAAGATGGCATGAACCATTTGGTTTGGTAATGATTGAGTCAATGGCAACAGGCACACCAGTAGTTGCATATAATATGGGGGCAGTTTCAGAAATAGTGGTAAATCAAAGAACTGGTTTTATTATTCCAGAAAAAAATCTTAACATGTTTGTTAAAGAAACAATTGATTCAAAAAGCATAGACCCCCATGCATGCAGGAGGCATGTTGAAAGAGATTTTGATGTCGGTTTACAAGCTAGGAGATATATTAACATATTTGATGAGATAAGACAGCATTAAAAAAGCTTAAATAATGTGTTCTAAGAATTTTTGACAGGCGAGAGTCCCATAGCCTGGTCAATTGGGCAGGACTTAAGATCCTGTGACTTAGTGTCTGCGAAGGTTCGAATCCGTCCTCTCGCAGTTTTAATAAGAAAAATGCAGTTTTTACACCGCATTAATCATAGGCAGATGTCCAAACCTGGAGCATGCCTGAATAGATGTCCGCAGGTAAACCAATATCTGCATGTGCTGAAAAGTCAATTTTTTCAGTCTGGCATAATTCCAAAGGTTCTTCCAGCATAACAGCATCATCACTGTCAAAGAATACGTGGCCGTGTCCGTATCCAACTTCATTTGGATCCCATTTAACATCGAAATCATTTATTTCTTTATTGAATGTATCACCTAACAACGATGAAGATTCTATTGAAAGTTTCACCCTTTCATTACCCTCATTCTTTACAGTTGGTTTTCCATCTCCGCTAACCATGTTATAATCTCCCTGTATAACTTTGTAAACTGAAGGCTGGAGCGTGCCATAATCAAGACCATCTTGGAAATCAACTTCCATTGCAACAGTACTAACCCACTCAAAGGATGTTGATAACTTATCGCTTACATCAGATCTTAAATCTGTTGCTCGTGCTTCAACTTCATACATACCAGCTGGCTGATGATACAACATTGGCAGATGCACAGCATACAAGTTCCATTCCGGCTGGCTGAATAAGTTGTAGTATATCTCATCACCCTCTTGCTGTGTTATCAATCCAGCATTCACGGCATCCAAAATGCAATTTTCCATGAACTGTACATGGAGTGCATCGCTGAAGTTTCCCTCATGGGCCTGTACCTGATATTTTAACAATCCACCATTTGGATCTCTGTCAAACTCCTCGCCATCATAATCACATTTGTTGTTTGCACTAGGGACACAGGGCAATAATTCTTGAGTATTTTCAGGATGATATACATCAAGGAACACTCTGGTTATGTCATCCCTTCCTTGCGGATCCCCTACAACAACGCATGCATATATATCATTTCTCTCACTGCTAAGAGTTGGAAATAACTGTGTGCCTGAATCATAAGGATTTTCATCTGGCAGCACCCATAGATATTCTACTTCTGGAGGCTGACCATTGCTGCCAGAACTAATTATTGCTGTTTGTTCAAAGTCTTCATGCTCACAAATAATGTTGTCGTCAGAACATGTTTTTTCTGAAAAAACTCCTGGAGTCATGGCAATTAATAAAATAGCAAACACTAAAATTTTTTTCATTTTTACCCCTCTTTTATTTTGTAAGAGATGCCCAAATTTTCTGAAGAATCTCTATTGTGTTATTTTTTATAAAGCCGGTTGCAAGTACAACTACCGACCAAGAAAACAACACATCTTTTCATTAAATAATCAAGGTAGTATTAATATAAAAAGTTATTTAATAATAAAACTAACTGTGGGACTTATATTTTACAGAATAAAGTTTATTTGAGCTACCAACAGCTTCACTTATGTTATTAAATTCGTCCTTTTCTAGTAATTTAACAAGCCCTATATTAATGGCACTGATAATCTGCGGACCTTCATAAATCATCCCTGTAACAAGTTGGATAAGGCTTGCCCCTAATTTTATTTTGGTATATGCGCTCTCCGCAGAATCAACACCACCGCAGCCAATAATAATTAATTTTCCCTTTGTTTTACTATAGATATGTTTGATTAGCCTGTTTGAAAGTTTCTCTGTAGGTTTTCCACTAAGACCACCTTTATCTGTATTTTTCTTGGTTAAGTTTCCGCAGATAATCCCGTCAATCTTATATTTTATGGCAGTCTTCAGTATTTCATCGACATTTTTGATGGACATGTCAGGGGATATTTTCAAAAATATCGGCTTCTTTTTTGGGATTTTTGATATTTCAGATAATAATTTTTCTAAGTTTTTATATTTTAGAAATGGTTCGCCACCAAATGTATTTGGGCAACTGATGTTGATTACAGCATAATCACCAATGTTATTCATAGCCTTATATGATTTGATATAATCCTTGATTCCTACATCAATGTTATTTGTTTGGATGATATTTGTTTTTGCTATGCTTATTCCTAACGGAATTTTAAATTTTTTATCTTTAAGTTTTTTGTAAACAATTTCACAGCCATGATTGTTCAGTCCATAATAAACCTTGAGGCTTTTTAATTTCTTTAATCTCCACAATCTGGGCTTGGGATTTCCTTCACATTTTTCACCGGTAATAGAGCCTATTTCCATAAACCCAAACCCAACAGAAGGGATGACATCAGTTAATTCGCCATTCTTATCAAAACCAGCAGCCAGCCCAATTGGATTATCAAAGGAAATGCCCAATATTTTCTGTTTAAGTTTCCTATTTTTGTATCCAAACAGCCAGTCAACAACAAAATTGCTTCCTAAAGTTTTTCCTAATTTTAAAAATCCATCATGCACAACTTCAGGGTCTATCAAAAAAAATATTGATCTAAACAAAGATTTATAGGCAAAACCAATAATGGCATTTCTCAAGCATACAAAACTAGCCCCCATATGCTTTTTTAATATTAATGGTATTTATTTCTTCCTAATCGTACAGCTTTTAACAGGCAATTTTTCTGTCTAAATTTTTATGTTATGGCAGTTTTTTTTGATTTCGTTGAAATAGCCATCAATACTGGATATATATCAGTTTAAAAAAGTTTAAATACTTAGTAACAGCAGCACATTTATGACTGAAAGGCCATCATGGGTTAAGGACAAGAACCTGCACAAGGATTTTGAGGTTATTAAGTGTAAACCATATGATGATTATAAGGATCACAATAATGATAATGATGGCTGTTATGTTCTTATTCGCATAGATTTTGAGCACTATGAAATTCAGGTTGCAATTTGTAATTATAAACATGAAATCCTAAAAGCATTTTCAGGAAGAAGAGCAGCAGATATTTATACGGAAATATTTAGATATGAAGAAGAACATAACTTAAATTGGTTCAATAAAAAACAGCACATTGCTTATTTAGGCAAAGAATTAAAGAAGGCAGAAATTGCACTAGTTTTGGGCAATACCAGTTATTATCAGGAATAAACTTAATGCTAGAATGTCCTAGATGCTTCTGGCTTCAATTAGTTAAAAAAAGAAAAGGTTTACAAACTTATTAGTCCAGAAAAGGCAGTGGGGGAATTAGAAGATTAGAAGCAAAAAGGAAAGTAGACTATGGTAAAATCTCTAAATTCAATTGAAGAATTCCGCTCATTATTAAATTATTACATATCTTGTTTAGAGAAAGAGGATATGTCATCGCTGACCTTTAATTTTATGTCGGATGGTAAAAGATTCCATTCGAATATTTTCAAAAACGAACAGTTCTTCTCTCATAAAAAAGAACAAATTATAATCAAGAAAACTCCTGAAATTGAAGATATTTTCAAAAACTATAAACTTCTTCAAAGGGAGCTTCCTGTTTTCTATGGCTATCCATTATTTATGGACTCTAATGGAAATATCAGTCCTGTTTTCTTTGTTGAAATCTTTTTTGAAGAAAAAGACGATTCAATTATTTTTACTAAAGAATCTGTAATTCCAGAATTTAATCATTACATCTTAACTAAACACTATTACAGTGTAGAAGAGATAAATAAAACCCGTTTAGAAATTGAGGAAGAAGAAAATTTTTCTCTTAAACTTCAAAAAATAACAGAATTACTTAGTCTGGATAAGAAAGTTCTGTCTTCTGAACTTGAACAAAAATCACTGATTTTAAAATCATCATCCCAACTGATAAACAAAGCAATTTTATATTTTGGTGGAAAAATGGGTTTTACTAAAGGATTAGTAGACGAATTACAAAAACTAAAAAAATTATCTCAACATCAATTAGAATCAACATCGTTAGGAATCTTATTCAATAAAGAGAAAAATGAAATTTTAAAGAACAAAAAAGATATTTTGGAAATTTTCAATCTAAATGAATCACAAGAAGAAGCAGTTAAAAATGCCTTCTCAAGTGATATTAGCGTGATTACTGGACCACCAGGCACGGGAAAATCACAAGTAGTTCTTAATATGATTGCTAATGCTGTTTGGAATGATAAGACCGTCCTATTTGCAAGTAAAAATAACCGAGCAGTAGATGTAGTAAATGAGAAGCTTAAGACAATTTTATCAAAAGACCTAATCGTGAGAATGGGTTCTAGTAAACATAGAAAGAATGCTAAATTACAAATTCATAAACTCTTCCAAAACAAAAATTCTCTAAATATTTCTATAGAAATTATAAAATATAAACAGCTGTTACAAGATAATTGTTACAAGATATCTGAAAAATACACAGAAATAAATAAATTATCAGATTTAAACGAAGATATTGAATCTATTTATAGGAGAATTGATGGATTAACAAATATTGTTCCAAAAGAGCTACATAGAAACTTCCAAAAAGATAGGTATCAATTCCTAATTAACTGTGATATTGAGAAAGATATTAAAAATTGTGAAAAAATAAGCTCCAAATTAAAGGAGATTACTTTTTTAAAAAAACAATTTTCTGATAAATTAATTAGTTTAAGGAAAAACTATAAAAAACCAAAAATAATTTTTACTTTACTAAAAGAAATAAATTCTATCAGTGAGTCTAAAATAAGTAAAGATTTACAAATAATTACTAAAATTGAATCAAAAAGAGAGAAGTTGCAAAATGAATTAAAAGACATAAAAAAAGAGAAGGAAGATATAATTAAAGATAAAAAATATAAAGAAGTTTATGGACTCCTAAATAGGTATGATTCAAATTCTAT
>JAUYMN010000022.1 GCA_030699455.1 Nanobdellota archaeon
CCATTGCTTCCTTTAATCTTTTATCTAATTTTCCCATTTTATTTTTAGGTTTTTTAGCTTATAAAAAATCTCTTTATATTATAGATATTATATATTGAATCTGAATAAGGAGTTACCTATTTATGCATCTTTCATATACTTCTGGAAGTTTTATCTTATTACATAACTCTTTGTTTTTTGTAAAATGGGCAGTTCTTTCATAGCACAAATCTACTTCTATTGCCCCATTATCTCCAAGGTTGTATTCTTCACATTCTGGAGGTAAACGCTCATATGCTCTTTGTCTATTGCAATCCTGAGATTTTTGGGCAAGGCCGTCGTAAATCTCTCCACAACCAACAATATCTATTATGTAAAAATAAGAAAAAATGAAAAATAAAATTATTGCTATTCCAAATATAGTCTTCAGTACATTTGGCAACCATAAAGAGATTTTTTTAAGTTTTGGTGATGTGTAAATGATCTTTGATATTTTTACTGTAATTCTTGTCAACCCATACAGGATAAGCTCTGCCACTATAACAACACCTAAAATTATGAAGTTTATTATGAGCATCCAGCCATCTGTATCTACTAAAAAGGATAGGGCGTAAAGTGTAATTGCACACCATACAAAAAGAATTGCTAGCATCATTAGTATCTTATTATTGAACTCTTTAGTGAGGTTTTTATTAAATTTATTTAAGTATAATTTGTTCAGTTGATAGGTTGCAAAACAAAGGAAGAAGATAAGTGGAAGGTATATTGGAATCCAAAAAAATAATACTGTGTAAATTCCAGTAGAGTAAAAGCCTTGCAAAGGTATGAATATCATCTCACTTAGAGACCCACTGGTAAGAATTGAGTAAAACAGGGAGCCTAGTGAAATGATTATTCCTGAAAATATATACCAGTTTAATCTGGGGTTTTTCATGAAGTTGTTTAAATTATTCCATATATTTTAAATTATTCCATATATAAATCTTCTTATTGGGTGATACAAAGGTTTTTATAAAAAGTATATTAAGATATTATCTAGAGGTTGATTAATTGTCCCATAAAATTATAATTGGAAGAAATGCTGAGGATCTTGTTAATTTTGGTGATAGGGGTACTGTTTATCTAGGCAAGCTGTATGTTAAAATGGGACCAACTACTTCCATAAGCAATGATGTTTTTTTGGATGTTGCAAGAACGCATGTTATGCTTATTGCCGGCAAAAGAGGATCTGGCAAATCTTATAGTGCATCTGTAATTGCTGAAGAAATTTCAAGAATGGAGGAAGATGTAAAGAAAAACATTGCGGTCTTGTTCTTTGATACGATGGGGATTTTCTGGACTATGAAATATCCAAATAGAAGACAAGAGCATTTGCTGGAACAATGGAAATTAAGACCGAGTGGAATTAATATCAATGTTTTTGCACCTTCCGGATATTATGATAAATACAAGAAGATGGGTATTCCTGCTGATGAACCTTTCAGCATAAAAACAAGCGAACTTGATGCAGGTGACTGGGCTGGTGTCTTTGGCGTGGGTGTTACTGATCCAATCGGGATTGCAATTGAAAAGATATTAAGTGAATTAAAAGATAAAGGGAGAGATTATTCCATAAAAGACATAATTAATATGGTTAGAAACGATGAAAAATATTCTAAAGATATTAAAGATGCAGTTGAAAATAGATTTCTGGCTGCAGATAAATGGGGATTGTTTTCTGAAACAGGCACAAGCATTGAAGATTTAATGAAGCCTGGAAGTGTAAATGTTCTTGATATTAGTGTGTATACTCATACCTCTGGCGACTGGAGTATCAAGGGGTTAGTTATCGGATTGATTTGCAAAAAGTTACTTAATGAACGGATGACTGCCAGAAAAAGCGAAGAACTGGAGGATATAGAAAGCCTTGGAAGTTATTTTCAAACTAGCAAGGATAAAGAAAAGCCAATGGTGTGGATTATGATTGACGAAGCACATGAATTTTTGCCAAGAGTGGGTAAAACTCCTGCAACTGATGCTTTGGTTCAGTTGTTAAGGGAAGGAAGACAGCCTGGAATCAGCCTTGTTTTAGTGACGCAGCAACCCGGAGAAATTCACAAAGATGTTTTGACACAGAGTGATATTGTTTTAAGCCATACCTTGACAAGCCGAATGGATATTGAAGCACTAAACAGCATGATGCAAACTTATCTTGTTACTGACCTTGCTGGATATATAAACAATCTTCCAAAGTTACGTGGGAGTGCAATAATTTTAGATGATAACAGTGAAAGGATTTATCCCATAAGGGTGCATCCAAAAAGAAGCTGGCATGGCGGAGAGGCTCCAAGCGCTATTAAACTGAAAAAAGAAGTTGAATTTGATTTAGGATAGTGCCTTGACTATTGGCTCTATGTGTGATTTTTTTCCTGCTATTAAACGAAATATTCCTCCGCCATAATAATCGGCATATGTTCTTAATGGATTATCTGCAAGATTTTTTGCAAATTCTATGGGGTCATATTCAAATGAATTTCCATTTTGTCTCGCTACTTTTATTGCTGATGGGAGCATTCTAAGAAATAATTTGTAGGTCCTGTGGATACCTGAGTCATTTGTAACAAGTGCTGTGCTGCCATTTTCTCCGTATAACCCTTCGTAGATTGCTGTAGAAATTAGATCTACATCAGTGCTACATGGAATATTTATTGGCTTGTATAAAAAACTAAATGGTGAATCGGGTATTTTTATTTTTCTGCTTTTTTTTACTTCTAAATATGAGAAAATTTTCCGTATCATACTCAAATTCTTATCATCTGGGGGAGAGTATACATTTCTTTTGGCTATGCGAACAAGGTCATTATCAACAAGAAGGTAATCCGCAAGGCTACCCAATAATCTGCTTGTTTTCGGACTTGTTGTTTTATGTTTTTTTTCTTTTCCTGATATTTTTACATGCTGGTGATGCATATAATTAGACATTAATTCTAGTTCTTTTTCTATTTCTCTTAGCACATCTTTTGTTGTAACAAACCTTTTTTTTCCTATGTTCCCTCCTACAAGACGATTGTAAATGAAACGCTTCCATAATTCCTGTGTAAAAACCTCTGTTGAATCAAGTGATTGTGGGTTGTCCTTTAAGTCCTTGAGTGTATGAAAGAGGGAATTTTTTGAGGGGTGGGATGTTATATTTGCATCAAAGAAAGTTATGCCAGCTTCGTTAATTATTTCAGACAAAGTTTTTCTATTTTCAGAAGTACTCCTTACGTCTGTTTCAGCTGATTCCTCGTGAACCTTCTCTTGTACTCTTGTTATCATTGTATGTGCTGTTCTTGCAAAAATTAACGTATCCTATTGGTATATAAGTTTTCTGTATTCAATTATTTTCTTTGCTTTTTAAATAAATCCATGCAATTACTGCGCCAATTAAATCTGTAACCAAATCTAGTGCGTTATTAATATATCCACCTACACCAGTGCTTGGAGTAATTACTGTTGCCATAAACTCTATAATTTCGTTTAGTGCGCCAAGCCCTAGACCTGCCATAATCACTACTATTGCAAGGGCTGTCCAATGATCGTGTTTTGGTTTTAATAATGGCTTAAGAACATAATAAATTGCTAATGTTGCAACAAAAAACCCATATGTATGGACTGCCTGATCATATTTTAAAATGTTGTATGGTTCTCCGACAATATTAAAGATGATAAAATCATATAACCTTGAACCAGCAACAGATAAATTTCCGCCTGCTAGGTGTAGCAATGCCCATGCATAAAGATTCCATAGAACATACATTGGATATTTTACAGTTTTGTTTGATTTGTATATTATAAACATCAAAATTATAACTACAAACAAATAAAATAAAAATTCATAATTGCCCTTTATTAAGATGACTATGGCAAACAAGACCAGCGTTAAAATTGCTGTGACTGCAATGGGAATTAGTTTTTTATCCATAGTAATTCTTATATCTGCTAGTTTTTAAAATTATTTAAATCTAAACAGACCCTGTACACCCCTGGTGAATAGTTGCCACATTTGACTATCTTTTTTATTTTGTATTTTATTCTTAATTCTTTGAAATCCCTCTCCTGTGAAAATGTATAAAGATGTATTGTTCCATCTGGTTTTAGGTATCTTTTTGCCAATGGCAGATACTTTTCTGCTGATTTTGGCAATGGCATTATAATCCTGTCAAATTTCTTTTTTAGTGTGGGCACTACTTTTTTTACATCTCCTTTTAGTAGCATGATGTTTGTAGTCTTGTTTAATTTGATATTTTCTTCTGCAAATTTATGTGCTGTTTTATTCAATTCGACTGCATAGATTTCCTTTGGTTTTTTATTTTTTGATATTACTATAGGGAATGCTGCTATGCCTGAGAACATAACCAGTATTGATTCAGATTTTTTTACCTTCTTGGCTATTCTTAGCCTTTCATATCCCGTTCTTGCTGAAAAATAGCACTTTTCCACATCTAATCTGAATAAACAGCCGGATTCTCTATGAACCGTTGTTTTTCTTTTTTCCCCTGCCAAAATTGTTATTTTTGGTGTTCTTAACCTTCCTGAATATTTTTTTGATTTTTTAGCAACTACTTTTACATTTTTTTGAATTTTTAGCATTGCATCTGCTATCATTTTTTCTTTTTTCTTCAGCTCTTTTGGAAATTCATTAAATATTGCTATGTCCCCGACTATATCAAAAGAAGATGGAACCATGCTTAGCTCCGATTTCGTTAACTTTCTTTTTAGAGATTCTCTCAGTTTATTCATTTTATATTAAGAGTAATATTCCAATTACCATTATTACTGCAGCTAAAATTTTTTGCATTAAGTGTTTTTCGTGAAATAACTCTCCTCCCAAGAAGGTAGTTATTATTACACTTGACCTTCTTAGTGCAACCACTAATGCTATTTTTGCCATGGGTATTGTAATTGCATAAACTAAAAACAATCTTGAGATAAATAGAATACCTACCATGAGTGCTATCCACGCCCATGAAGTTTTTATGCCGTGGTATATTCCCTTGATACCATCATGAAATATTGATATAAAAATAAACATTGTTATTGCAATGCCTATGTGCAATATGAACAGGAATGTTAATGGCTCTATGCTTGTGTGGTTCTCTGTGTCAAGCATATACCTTCCTATGATGTCAGTAACTGCATATAGGATTAGTGCTAAAATTATATATCTTATGTATCTTGACCTTGCAATTGATTTGAAAGGCGTCAATAGCTCCTTTTTTATGCTTTTTTTACTTTTTAATTCCAGTATATAAGAACCTGCAAACATAAGCAATATTCCAAATATCTGTCTTGGCAACAAAGATTCCTCTAGAAAAATAAACCCAAGTACTGCAGTTATTACTGGCCCAAATGTAAATAAGGGAGATGATTCAGAGATCTCCATATGGCGTGTTGCCTTTGACACATACAGAAATGCTATTGAGCTAAGAACTATCAAGAATAGCATAAGCCACCAGTAATGTGCTGGAAAATCAAAGTTGGTGTATGGCCACAAGAACAGGCTTATTATTGCCATAAATATTGTAAAAACAGCAGAGAATTCCATGGCGTGTTCTTTAAATAGTGTTTTTTTGTGAATAATTGACCCAATTGCTGTAAAAATGATTGTCCCTAATACCAGTGTCTGCCAGCTAACCATTTTATATCCATGACCCGAGACCCTTTTGGTCTGATGCTACTTTAATGTTTCCTCCAATTAGTTTGTTTAATGTTGACATAACCCTTTCCTCTGAAAATTCTTTTTTATCAACTAATATTTTTAATATCTTTTCTTTATCTGGTGGAGACCATTCCAGTTTATAGTCTTTTTTTACTTCCATGTCCGTGAACAACTCAAATACTTTTTCCCAATCTGCATCTTCTATTGGATTCTTTAGGAATATATTTTTTGGTGTCTTTAGCTCTGCTACTATTTTTAATGCTTTTTTGGGTCCTATCCCTTTTATTCCACTATTGTAATCTGTTCCTACGAGTATTGCCAATGAAATTAACTGCTCCTGTGAAATTTTTAAATTGTTTAACACTTCGCCCAGTTCTATCATCTCTGGTGATATTTTTATTATGCTTCCTGATGATGCTTTTTTCTTTTGGGATAATGTTAAGTTTGTGATTACTCTCGGGCAGCCATGTAGCAATGTGTCAAAATCTGTTGTTGACGCCGACCAAACATCTCCTTTTTTGCATAAATATGATATTTGTGCGTCCGCTTCTGCTGGTGCCTGTATCACTGGCATTCCCAATGCCTGAATCAATTCTTTTGATTCATCTGTCATTTGTCTTGTCAATCTGATGAATTGTTTTGAATATTTCAGCATCAAGTCTTCATTGCCATCTTCTTTTGCTTCTTCATAATTTTTTTCTGCTTTTATCTTGCCTTCATGCCTTCTTTCCTGTGTTTTTACTTTTAATTCAGGTGGAAAACCATCTAAAACATATGCTATCTTTATTCCCTGTGAAAGAAGATTAGTTGATCTTGATAATATCCCCAGCAAATGGCTTGTGATATTTCCATTAGAATCCATCAGTGGGGTGCCATCTCTCTGCCTTATAGAAGATAAAAACTGATATGCTGCATTAGAAAAGTCTACTGCTATCTTCTTGTTCTTTAAGTCCTCAAAAGAGATTTTCTTTTTTTTTACAATATCAGAAATTTTAACACCCATATTCCTGCTTAAGAAAGTTAATTTATATACTTTATTATGTAAATCATTTTAAAATGCTCCCCTGATTTATAAGTGAAAGTGGTAGTGGAATTTACTAAACTGGAACATCCTGGTGGGATTTATGTCTACAGGGTAAATAATAAAAAATTAAATAATTTTTGCAACAATGACGGGTCTTTAATTGGACTAAAGAATTTTATGGGTTCCATGTTTAATAACTGCCCAAACGAGTATTTTCATTGCGGGCCAAGAGGGAGTAGCCTGAAGTTTAAGACTCACCATGATATTGTTGAATTGAATGGGCATAAAGTTTGCGGGTTTGCAAAGAATGGATTAATGGTAAATAAAAATAGGTTTAAAGATAACCATAGCAAGGTGCAATTGTTCATGCTGGAGAATGATAATGACACTGTTGCAATTGAAGTTCCTATCTGGCTGAACCCTCATGAAGTTGAACAATATAACAGTATTTTTGGGAGCGATGAACCATTGACAGGACATATTGATGTCATTGGCATCGAAGATGGAAACATTTGGGTTTGGGATTATAAACCCAATGCGCACAAAGAAAAATATGCTGATACCCAAGTTTATTTCTATGCTTTGATGCTAAGCAAAAGAACTGGAATTGCCCTTGATAAATTCAGGTGTGGCTACTTTGATTGGGAGAAGGCTTATATGTTCAAGCCTGAACCAATTGAGACTAAGGAAATATTCAATGGAAGCCTTAAGGATTATTGATTTCTGTATGCATTCATTACTTTTCTGACATGATCAGGGGTACGTTTGTTTTGAGGTATTAATCCAGTTGGTAGTGGCTTGCCTGGGAATTTATTTGTATAAATCTCATCTAATTTTTTTCTGGTGTTTTTTCCAGGGATTCCATCAACACGAAGCCCGTGTTCTCTTTGAAACCTCTTTACTATTGGTCTTGATAATGCTCCAATTTTCCCATCTATTTCTAGTTGAGTTCCATAAATTTTATTTAGTTCGTATTGTGTCAGTGCATTTCTTGGTGTATTTGGTCCTGCATTGTATGCTGCTACTGCTAATTCTAATGTTCCATATCTTTCAAAATTTTCTTCTAATATCGTTGTACCATACTGTTTGTTTGTTTCTGGATTTAATAAAGAAGTTTTTATTTCTTCCCTTGTTGTTTCGCCGTCAAGATTCAAATCCAAGGATGGAAGTTCGGGATGTTTTTCTGACACTTCTCTTGCTGTTTCGGTTAATATCTGCATTAGACCATAACTAGTGTCATTTATACGTTTCTCATATCTTTCACTATTTGGGTTTCCTGAAGACTCTTCCTGAATTACAGCTTCAATAAATTTTGGAGGTATTTGATGACTATCTGCATAAGCTGATGGAAATAGTGAGGATGCAAATATCAGTGCTTCAATTCCTGCTTTTTTTAGATTCATTTTTGCCCCTAAATAGTTGTTATAAAGTGTATATCTTAGTATATAAGTGTTTCTTTGGTGTTTTTAGGCAAGTTTTATATTACGTTCTATAAATTATAAAATATGGAAAATATTGATTTTTACCCATTAACTATTGACTATATTGATGGACATGAGGGGGGCAGAGGGATTATAAGAATATTTGGAAGAACCCCTGATGGGAAAAGGATATGTGTTTTAGACCATGAATTCTCACATTATTTTTGGGTTATTCTGGAAGACAAAAAAAATGCAAGTAAAATAAAAGATAAAATACTAAGTCTGAAGATTAAAGAGCCTCGAAGATTGGCGTATGCTACTGATGCAAGCATACATAACAAAAAATATTTATCGGAAGATGTATGTGCAATTAAAGTTGAAGTAAACAATCCTAAAGATGTTACTTCCCTTAGGCATGCCATAAAAGAAATGAATGGCGTACGGGGCTGCAAAGAAACAGACATTCCATTCCATAAAAGATATTTGATTGACAAAAAAATAGACCCCTTATCACTTTGCAATGTATCCGGTGAAGAAATTGAAAGCAATTATACTGTTGATAAAGTTATAAGTATAAATGAAATCTGCCAGAAAGATGGTGGCTATCTTGAAGAGCCAAGAGTCTTGTCTTTTGATATTGAGGTTTATAATAAGAAAAGAGTTCCAAACTCTGATGAAGATCCAATTGTTATGATTGCATTTTATGGAAAAAATTTCAAAAAAGTGATTGTTTCAAAAAAGTATACTGGTGCTGAAAAATATGTTGAATTTGTAAAAGATGAAAGGGAGTTATTGACAAGGTTCATTGATGTTGTTAATAGTTTTAAACCGGATTATCTTGCCGGCTATTTTTCTGACGGGTTTGATCTTCCTTATATCAAAGATAGATTTGATGAGTATAACATGAAATTAAAACTTGGGCTTGATGAAAGTATTGTAAAATTTAACCAGCGTGGCAACTCACAAACTGCCAGAATTACCGGGATACCACACATAGACATATTCAAATTTATACGCAGAATTGTGAGTGGCGAGCTAAATCTTCCATCTTATGACTTGGATACTGTCTCCAAACATTTATTGGGTAGGGGCAAGAGCGGGGCTGATATCGGTAATCTGTATAATGCATGGGATAAGGGTGGAAATGCTATTGAAGAATATGTTAAATATAATCTTGTTGATGCTGAAAGGACTTATGAATTAACTGAAAAAATGTTGCCACATTTGAATGAGTTTATTAAACTGTGCGGTCTGCCTCCTGAAGAAATTTCAAGGATGAGCTATGGCCAGCTGGTTGAAAATTATGTCTTAAAAAATATTGATAAGTTCAATGAAATTGCGCCGAACAGACCTTATGGTGATGTCATGAAGAAAAGAGAAATGGAAAGTGTTGAAGGCGCATTTGTACTCCGGCCAGGCGCAGGGTTATACAAAAATATTGCCGTTTATGATTTTAAAAGCTTGTACCCAACAATAATCAGTGCACATAATATCTGCCCAAGCACACTGACTCAAAATAAAATTGATTCCCATGAAACCCCCAGTGTGGTTAGTGGCAAAAATGAAACCTACAGGTTTTCATATAAATATGATGGGATATTTCCAACTTTGATTAAAGACATATTAATAAGGAGAACAAGGGTTAAGGATTTATTAAAGAAAAATAAGAAAGATCCAGTGTTGCATGCAAGACAGTACAGCCTAAAAATATTGGCAAATAGTGCGTATGGTTATTTTGCATTTTCCGGTGCAAGGTGGTACTGCAAAGAATGTGCTGCTTCTACAACTGCATATGGCAGGGACTACATCAAGAATGTAATTGACAAGGCTGAGAAAAGCGGATTGGATGTGATTTATTCCGATACTGACTCTGTGTTTTTATCTGTTGGCAAAAGCATGAAAAATGCTGAGAAGTTTGTTTCTGATGTAAACAGGGATTTGCCGAGCTTGATGGAATTAGAGCTGGAAGGCTATTATCCTAGGGGCATATTTGTGATGAAGAAAGGCGATGAAAATGGGGCCAAGAAGAAGTATGCCTTGGTTGATGAAAATAATGAGATAAAGGTTGTTGGCTTTGAAACTGTGCGTGGTGATTGGAGCAAATTGGCTAGAGAAGTTCAGAAAGAAGTTCTGAAAATAATATTGGTTGAGGATGATGTGAAAAAAGCAGTTGATTATGTGCGGGGTGTTATTATTAAAATAAACAGCAAAAAAATTCCAATTGAAAAAATGATAATTAAGAAAAAATTAACAAGGGACGTTGAAGATTATAACTCTATTGGACCGCACGTCAGAGTTGCTAAAATACTCATAAAAAGGGGTGAAATTGTTGGCGCCGGAAGCGAGATTGAGTATGTTGTTCAGGAAGGCAAGGGGAATATAGGGGAAAGATCCCTGCTGGCAAGTGATGCCAAATCTTATGATCCTGAATATTATATCAATAATCAGGTGCTGCCTGTTGTTGAAAGGATATTTTCTGCTGTTGGATATGAAAAGGAAGATTTAAAGGGAGAGCATAAGCAAAGGAATTTGAGTGAGTATTAACGCAGTTTTTTAACTCTGCTGGAGAAATTTATTATACACTCTACTCTTCCAAAGATGTTTAAAACTGCTTCGTCAAAAGTGTCATCCGAAATTCTTATTCTCTAGATAATGTTTGGATCAAACAATAACTTTCTATGGAATTGTGGCAGTGCCATGATATTTAAATTTGTTACTGCCTGTAGACTAGAACATAATAAAATGCTATTTAAATTATTTTTGCCATAATCTGTGGTATCTATCTCACTTATTTTTATAAACACATAATTCTAAATGTTTTGGATGGATGACTGGCAAAAGGCTGGAAAAATTGCAGCAGAGGCAAGAGAATATGCAAAAGAGATTTGCAGAATTGGTAAGACCTATACATATGTTGCTGATAAAGTTGAAGAATTTATAATTAAAAAAGGGGCGTTTCCGGCGTTTCCGATGGATATTTCTGTGAATAGTATTGCTGCACACTACTGCCCTTATATCAATGATGAAAATGTTTTAGAGAAGGGTGATTTGGTTAAATTGGATATTGGTGCTCATGTAAATGGCGCTGTTGCAGACAATGCATGCACTGTTGAAATTGGAACTGATGAACATAAAGAGTTGATTCTAGCGAGCAAAGATGCTTGTGATGCAGGTTGTGAAAAAGCAATTCCCGGTGCAATGATAAAAAATATTGGAAAAGTTATTGATGAAACAATAAGAAGTCATGGATTTGTTCCAATTACAAATTTAAGCGGACATGGTCTAGACAGGTGGATTGTTCATGATGCACCTACAATTCCAAATTATGACAATGGAAATGAAATGAAATTAGAAGAAGGACAACATATTGCAATTGAACCTTTTGCAACTGATGGTATTGGAAGCGTAAAAGAAGGCAAGCCGTGTGGCGTTTATGCTTTTTTAGAAAAGAAGCCAGTAAGATTGGATAGTGCCAGAAAATTGATGAGCCAGATTGAAAAAGATTATAAGACGTTGCCATTTACTGAAAGGTGGCTGAAAGATGTTAAGAACATTAAATTTTTATTAAAATTACTTGAACAGGCTGAAGTAGTTAAGCAGTACACTGTTCTGCCAGAAAAAAATGGTGGAATGGTCAGCCAATACGAAAATACTGTTTGTGTTGGAAAAGGTGTAACCACTAAGATTTGATATTATGGCTGTGAAAAAACAAAGTATTAACAAAAGAATTTTGGCAAAAGCATTGAGTTTTACTTTATTGCTTGGCAGTGTTTATATTCTTTCAACAAAACCGTTTATTAGTTTTTATAGGGTTTCTGGCAGTTCTTGTTCACCATTTTATGAGAATGGGGATAGGTTTATTGCGACCAACTGGCTACAGGGAGAAGTTGGAGATTTTGTTTTGGCTATGCATTGTGATGAAACTTTAATTAAAATGCTGGCTGGAAAGCCTGGAGATGTTGTCAAGGGAGATGATTATGGATTTTATTGCAATAATAATCTGATTTGGGCAGGACATTCTTACCACTTTGAAAAAAAACTTGAAGCCGATGAATATTTTTTGTTAGGTCCGAATTATGAGGTTTCTATGGATAGCAGAATCTTTGGACCCGTCCGCAGTAAAGATATTATTGCCAAGGCAGTTTATACTTTTAGATAGTTTAACATACAAAAAACTAACCCATATAAGTTTGTGCGACTGATTGTTGTGCTGCTCTTGCAGCCCTTAGGTATTTTTCTTCAATTGTTTTGTATCTCTTAATATCTTCCTGCTTCAGTGAAGGCATGATTTTCTCAAGTGCTGCTTCAAAATCTTCTGTTGTAACAGTTTTTGCTTTCATGTCCTTTCTTAATGCAACCATTGCTGCTTCTCTTGCAAGCGCATGCAGATCAGCACCGCTAAAATCTTCAAGCTTCTTATTAATTGCTTCAAGGTCAACATTTGGATCCAAAGGCATGTTTTTTGTGTGAATTTTTAGCACATCTATTCTTGCCTTTTCATCGGGAAGCTGTGTTGCAATTATCCTGTCAAATCTTCCTGGTCTTAATAATGCTGGATCAACCAAGTCTGGCCTGTTTGTTGCTGCTAAGACTACAACATCTGTAAGCTCCTCAAGTCCATCCATCTCGGCTAAAAGTGCATTAACAACACGCTCTGTAGCTTGTGAACCTGAATCAAGACCTCTTCTTGTTGCCAAGGCGTCTATTTCATCAAAGAAAATTATTGTGGGTGCAGTTTGCCTAGCCTTTTCAAAAACCTTTCTTACACCTTTTTCTGATTCTCCCACCCATTTGGTCAATAACTCGGGTCCTTTAACTAAAATGAAGTTTGATTCTGATTCATTTGCAACTGCCTTTGCTAAAAGTGTCTTGCCTGTTCCTGGCGGACCATACATCAATATCCCTCTTGGGGGTTTTATTCCCATTCTTTGAAATGTTTCTGGATTTTTTAGTGGCCATTCTATGGCCTCTTTTAATTCTGATTTCAATTCTTCGAGACCGCCAACATCTGTCCATGAAACATCTGGTGCTTCAATTAAAACTTCCCTCAAAGAAGATGGCCTTACTATTTTTCTTGCTGCAATAAAGTCTGCAGACGTAACTCTTAAGTTTGTTCTTATGTCCTGTGGTATGACTTCTTCATCTTTTATCTTGCTAAACTTAGGCATTTCTCTCCTAATAACATTCATTGCTGCTTCCTTACATAATGATTCCAAGTCTGCACCGACAAAACCATGTGTCTTTGCTGC
Organism: Nanobdellota archaeon; assembly: GCA_030699455.1. GTDB lineage: Archaea > Nanobdellota > Nanobdellia > SCGC-AAA011-G17 > UBA489 > JABIKK01. Next base: position 13,354 of record JAUYMN010000022.1, read on the forward strand.
AATTTCCTCAAGGTTAACATCTTTTGTTAATGGCATGTTTCTTGTGTGAATCTTTAATATTTTTAGTCTGCCTTCCTTATTTGGAACTCCAATGTTAATTTCCCTGTCAAATCTTCCTGGACGCCTTAATGCTGGATCTAATGAATTTTGCCTGTTTGTTGCTCCAATTACTATGACCCTTCCTCTTGATTTTAGACCATCCATAACAGTCAATAATTGCGAGACCATTCTACGTTCAACTTCACCATACGTGTCTTCTCGCTTGGGTGCAATTGCATCTATCTCATCTATGAAGATAATTGAAGGTGCATTTTTTTCTGCATCTTCAAATAAATTTCTTATTTTCTTTTCAGTTTCACCATAAAACTTAGATAATAACTCTGGTCCGTTTACTAAAATAAAATTGGCATTTGTTTCATTTGCAACTGCCTTTGCTAAAAGTGTTTTACCTGTGCCTGGTGGTCCATGCAATAAAACTCCTTTTGGTGGTGAGATTCCCAAACTTTCAAATATCTCCGGATTTTTTAATGGCAACTCAACCATTTCTCTCATCTTCTTTACTTCTTCCGACAATCCACCAATATCCTCATAAGTAACATCAGGTGCTTTTTGATCTGACTCTGAAATTTCAACTGCTTTTGATGATATTTTTAGAATTGTGTTTTCTGTTATGATTGCAGGTGTTTTTGGATTAACATCTGCTACTATAAATTTCAATGTTCCAAAGCCAAAGTGCATTGGACTTGCCATATCTTCAAAAACATTAAAGATTTCTTCGAATGGAGAACCTTCCATTGTTTTTCTTCTTCTCTTTGCTCCGCCTAATGAAATAACATCTCCTTTTATGACTGCTCTTCCTAAAAGTCCTTGTTTGAAAAGATCTGGGTTTGCAGCCTGAATCATTACGCCCTGCTGTGCAGGTGCTATTGTAACTGTTTTTGCTTCCCTAATATCTGCTTTTTTTATTTTAACTGCCTCGCCAATACCTGTTCTTGCATTACGCCTTATTAGTCCATCCATCCTGATTATTCTTTGCCCGATGTCTGAAGGATAAGCCCTGTCTACAATACCTAAAGTTGTTCTTCCACCTGTAATCTCTAATATGTCCCCTGCTTTGACCCCTACTTCTCTCATTGTCTGCGAGTCAATTCTTACTATTCCCTTGTATGCCTCTTCCTGATACGCTTCCTGTACTTTTAACATAATGTCTGTCATTTTAATAGCTCTTCCTCCATCTTTTTAGAAAAATATAAAGTTAATCTTTCTGGTGAATCTAATGAGATTTTTATCATCTGGTTTATCTCTTTTAAAATGTTTTCCTGAAAATCAATAATTTCCCTTGGAATTGAAACGGTGTATGAATTTCCAACTAATCTTAGTTTAACAGCATATTGTTTTTGTCTCATTGTGTTGTATTTATTGTATTCTGCGAGGTCTATCGGGTGAATCCACTGCTCATTGCAATTATTGCACTGCCATGCTCTTAGCTGGAAACCGTTCTTTATTATACATGTTTTGGTTGTATGTGTATTACAATTATTACAGATTATTGAGGCTTCATTGATTGATTTCATTGTGTATACGTCTGTGTATACATGTCTTGTATATAAATGTTATGTTTTTTTGGGCTTTG
>JAUYMN010000024.1 GCA_030699455.1 Nanobdellota archaeon
ATATAATACAAATTCATTCTTTATTTTATGAACATACAAAAAGGAAACATCATAAAAATAGGAAAAGAAAAATATGATGTGTTAAGTGTCATGGAAGAAATTGATAGATATGACACTGAAAAGAATGAATTTGTTGGAGAGCATACAGCAATAGAAATACATAAATTTGGAGATTCCTCTTTGCACGCTACACATTTGTTAAAAATTTATCACAACAATGATAAAGAAGCAGTTTTATTAAGAATAGAGCAAGATAAACCGCCAAAATGGTTGGAGAAACTAAAGCAAAGAGGAATGATGTTTAGCTATCATGATAAAAAGACTATTTCTATTGCTGACATTAAAATTGAGCCCGCCGAGTAATATTGCACATAATCACCGTTATATTCTCCCGATAGGGATTGATTTTTAGTGCAACGTTCGGCGGAGTCGAAAAAATCAAAGTCGTTGGGACTATATTGAAAAATAGGGGCTGGTGAGTGTATTCTTAATTCTAGAGTAGTGTCATTAGAAAGATATTTAAAGTGTTGTTCTATTCCATTTATAATATGGTAAATCCAAGAAAAGAAGGGCAACCTGATCACTATCTGTTTGTCATAGATACGGATTCATATGCAGGGAATTTTGAAAGAGAAATGTGTGCATATGTTACTGGGCAAATTGGAGATTGCGGTGTAGGAGAAGAAACTGCAGAAGCAGTAAAACAGGAAATTCCTGATACAGTTGCCCAACTTGAAGATTTGGTGGAATTGGTTCCTGATGAGCATGGATGTGCAAGACCTGTTTCAATTTTTCCAAATCCAAGATATGGAAATGATGGGCATGGAAATCATGCACTATTGACGGATGAAAATAGAGAACAATATCCATGGCCTGCATATAATAGTGTTTCCATGTTTTTTCATTCAATTCCTGATTCTAAGTTGATAGATATAATGAAGCAACGAGCACAGGATGTCGCATCGCGAGGAGTTGGGCTTAAAGGATATGAACAAAAAGTGGGAATTGAAGGATTTAGATTTTTAGAACAACACACTACATACAAAGAATTGAATATTTAGACACTACTCTTTTTCTCGCCAGCCACTAAATTATAAATTTCTCAACGATTGAATATAACCCTTTTTATGAGAATAACTTAATAATTTGGGGTATTATTGTCTGAAATCATGAAATTTTATATGTCATAAACAGTTTTTTTGTGTTCTTTGATTAGTAGTATAATCTATTAACTCGAAATATTTCTATTTATATTTGGGTTATCCTAATTAACAATATCAATATTTACCTGATTATGGATGTTTTGTATTTGATTAAAAAAGAAGGGCTGAGAAGAGGTTTAAGTCATAGGACAATTGTAACTTATTGTTATTGTGTTAAAAATTTTCTTAAAAAATGCAAAAAAGACCCAAAGTATATTACTAAAAAAGACATATTTGATTATATGGATTATTATATTGAGAATGGTTATTGTGGAAATACTATGAATGTTAATCTGAGTGCATTAAAGTTTTTATTTCAGGAAATTTTAGGAAAAAGATTATTGTATCATGTTAGATATTCTAAAACTCCTAAAAGTTTGCCAACTGTATTGACACAAAATGAAACAAAAAGACTATTTGATTCTATAAATAATAAGAAGCATAAATTAATGATTGAGTTGATGTATTCAGCCGGATTAAGGGTAGGTGAACTTGTTAATTTGAGGAGTAGGGATTTTGAATTTGAAAATAATTATGGGTGGGTAAGAAATGGAAAGGGGAATAAAGATAGGATGTTTATGATTGCTGTGAAAATAAAAGAAAAATTAAAAGATTTTATACCAGATAAAGATTATGAAAATTTTATATTTAAGGGAAGGAGTGGCCATATCTCTAAAAAAACCATATATGAAATTGTTAAAACTGCAGCTAAAAGTGCAAAAATAAAGAAAAATGTTCATCCACATACATTAAGACATAGTTTTGCTACCCATTTGATTGAAAATGGATACGATGTGGCATCTGTTCAAAGTTTATTGGGGCATAATAGTCCTGAAACAACTATGAGATATGTACATATGGTCCCTAGAAAGATGATTTGTGTTAAAAGTCCATTTGATGAACTCTAATGCGTTTCTATAGGAAGCTACATTTGCTAAATATACCTGAAAGATTTATATATTGCTTTTTCTGAATGTTTTTATGGCAATTCCTAAAGAAATAAAGAAAATAAATGATTATGTTTGGGAGCTACCTGTATCTTATAAGAAAGGTATGAATGTTCCTGCAAGAATTATTGTTAGCGAGGAAATGTTGAAAGCTGTCGATGATGGCGTTTTTGACCAAGTTACTAATGTTGCATGCATGCCTGGAATTCAAAAGTATTCCATATGTATGCCAGATTGTCATTGGGGATACGGAATGCCAATAGGGGGGGTGGCAGCGTTTGATTTGGAAAAAGGTGTTATAAGCCCAGGAGCGATAGGATTTGATATTAACTGTCTGACCAAAGATTCAAAAATTCTTTTGAATTATGGATGTTACAAAAAGATTAAGAATTTTGACAACAATTTTGAGAGTGATAAGATTTCATTTATGGATTTAAACAATAATTCAAAGAAAAGTTCCAATGCGGTACTATATATGAAGAAGATGCCAGACAACAGAGTTATTAAGATAACTACAAAGTCAGGCGAGGAAATAACTGTAACAGAAGATCATCCAATTTATACTGGAAAAGAAATGATTAATGCTGGAGAACTCAATAAAGGGGATAATGTTGTCGTACATCCTTTTATTGGCGTTGAGTATTCTGAACCAAGCGATAAAATTATTGTCGATGAGAAAGACATTATTGCGCTAGTTGGTGATAGACCCAAGTTAATTGTGACATTGAAAGAAAAGGGATTATTGCCTTTAAGAGAAAATTCTGATAAACTTCCAATTCTTACAAAACTTTTAGGATTTATTATGGGAGATGGGTGGATTGGTAAGAACTATAATAAAAATAGGAAACAAGATGTTTGGAGTACAAGGGTTATTGGTTCTGCTGAAGATTTGGAGACTGTTAGAACGGATATTAGAAATTTAGGATATGTAACCAATTATGTTACAACTAAAAAGTATGATAGCATAGTAAGTGAGATTAGTGGGGAAAAAAGAAATATCTCTGGAAAGTCAACTCAATTATATGTTAATTCTCAATCATTTACAGTTTTGCTAAAGGCTCTTGGAATGACAGAAGGAAATAAATCTAAAAATTTGTCTTTTGTTCCTGAATGGGTTAAAGAATCTCCATTATGGATAAAAAGGCTTTATCTTGCTGGACTTTTTGGAGCTGAAATGACAAAGCCTTGTCAAAGAAAGGGGGAATATAAATCGTTTACAGAACCAAGTTTTAGCCAAAATAAAATTCTAGAATTGTGGGATAATAACTATGAATTTATTACAGATATTATTAATATGCTTTCAGAGTTTGGTGTTGAAGTTAATAATATTTATAACCAAAAAGGCGTTATTAATAAATATGGGGAAACTACTGGAAAAATTGCATTTAGAATTTCTGCAAAAATTGATAATCTGATTAATTTGTGGAGCAAAGTTGGTTATGAATATTGCAAAAAAAGAAAAGAATTGTCTATGCAAGCCCTGTCTTATCTTAAAATGAAAAGAGTAATTTTGAAGGAATCTGATTTATTTGTTGAAGAAATGAAGTTAATCCATAATGAAGGTGCTAATAATGGTGAGATAAGTATTTTGGCTCAGCAGAATGGACACAGTGTATCACAGGTTCTGGGAAGGCTTTACAGTAATTCTAAATCATCAAGGGCGTGCTCTGATTTTCCAACATTTCAACAGTTTATTGAAAAACATACAATTTTGAATTCTGAATTTGTTTTAGATGAGATTACAGATATAGAGGAAATTAATTATAGAGATTATGTTTATGATTTCACAATGAATGATGAAAATCATAATTTTATAGCAAATTCAATAGTTACGAGTAACTGTGGCATGAGGTTGATTACAACTAATTTAACATTAAAAGAAGTTAAACCAAAGATAAAGCAATTGGTTGATCATTTGTATATGACTGTGCCTTCTGGCGTTGGTTGCAAGGGGTTTTTGAAGTTAAATGATAAACAATTTGATGATATCATGGTCGAAGGAACAAAATGGTGTGTTGACAATGGCTATGGGTGGGACAAGGATGTATGGCGCACTGAAAGTTATGGCAAAATAGAAGGAGCTGATCCTCAAAAAGTTTCTCAAAGAGCTAGGAGCAGAGGGATTAATCAATTGGGGACATTAGGTTCAGGTAACCATTATTTAGAAATACAAGTTGCACTCAAGGAAAATATATTTGATCCGGTGATTGCCAGCAAATTTGGAATTAATAAGGAGGATCAGGTTGTCATTATGGTGCATTGTGGTTCAAGAGGATTTGGACACCAAATTGCTACTGATTATCTGAAGATTTTTAATGATGCAATGGGCAAATATAACATAAAAGTTTATGATAGGGAATTGGCTTGTGCTCCATTTAAGAGCAAAGAAGGGCAGGATTATTTTAGTGCTATGGCATGTGCTGCAAATATGGCCTTTGCAAACAGGCAGATGATTACACATAGGATTAGGGAAGGATTTTCCAAGGTGTTTGGCAAAAGTCCGCAGGAATTAGAGATGAATCTTGTTTACGATGTGGCACATAATATAGCCAAGATTGAAGAACATATGATTGATGGCAAAATGAAAAAGGTTTTGGTTCATAGGAAAGGTGCTACAAGGGCTTTTCCTCCCAAACATAGGGAATTGAATCCTGAATATAGGCCTATAGGACAGCCGGTTATTTTAGGTGGCAGTATGGAGACTGGCTCCCATTTATTAGTTGGAACACAAAAAGCAATGGATGAAACTTTTGGTAGCACCGCGCATGGTTCAGGAAGAACAATGTCAAGAACTAAAGCTAAGAAGGAATTTGAAGGAAAGAGTTTATTGGACAGCATGATAAAAAAAGGAATTTATGTCAGAAGTGGGAGCATGAAAGGATTGGCTGAGGAAGCAGGTGGTGCTTATAAAAATATTAATCAGGTTGTGGGAGTTTTAGATAGCTATGGAATAACTAAGAAGGTTGTTGGTTTGAAACCGATAGGTAATGTTAAAGGGTAGTGTTTTTTAAGACAGGTTAGTTTTATTCTTCAAATAAACACTTATTGTTATAATTGAGGCTAAATTCTAATACATTTAAATAGGAACAATTTAGTTTGTTATTATGAAATCATATAAATTTCTAGATGATGTAGCAATTGCAGATATTGCATTTGAAGCTGAGGCAGATAGCTTAAATGGGGTATTTATCGCATGTGGTGAGGCTGTCTTTGAGACTATTTCTGATGTTGAGAAAGTTGATAAAATAAAAGTTTATGATATTTCTCTTAAGAGTGATACGTTAGAGAAGCTATTATATGATTTTTTAGAGACTATTGTGTATTATAAGGATACGGATTCTGTTGTTTTTAATAGCTGTGAAGTTAAAATTGAAGAGAAAGATAATAATTTTTTGCTTAAAGGAAAGATATATGGTGAATATATTAATAGGAATAAGCATGAGTTATACTCTGATGTTAAGGCAATAACAATGCATATGTTCAAACTTGAGAAAAAAGGCGATAATTATAAGGCAACTGTTGTTTTAGATATCTGAGGCTTGTAGAAGAGAAATATTTAAAAGTATCTTTGATTGTTTTCATTAACATGTAGAGGTGACAAGAGGGTATTTTATTAATGGCATCCAAGAAATCTTCTAGGCGTTCGAAATCAGCAAAAAAGACTAATTTAAGTAGTCAGGGTAAGGCTTCTACTACTGCTGATCTTGGCAAAAAAGTAGATCCAAAAAGACAGCAAGGGCTTGTTATCAAATATATAAGAAATTTCTTTAGAAGGATTATAAATCAGATGTTTGCAAAGAAGAAGGACATCAAGCTGGGAATATATGGCCCCCCAAATGCAGGAAAGACAACACTTGCAAACAGAATATGTAAGGATTGGCTTGGAGAGAGGATGGGTGCAGTTTCAAAGATTCCACATGAAACAAGAAATGTTCAGGTTAAGGAGAAAGTTACAATAAAACATGATGGAAAAGAGATGTCTTTCAACATAATAGACACGCCAGGAATCGCTACTAAGATTGATTATGAAGATTTTATGAACTTTAAGATGAAGACCCAACAGGCAAAAGACAGGGCAAAAGAAGCAACCAAAGGTGTAATAGAGTCGATAAAATGGCTTGATGAGGTTGATGTCTGCCTTGTTGTGCTGGATGCCACAGATAATCCATATTCACAGGTTAATGTTACAATAATAGGAAATCTTGCTGCAAGGAATATTCCAGTCATGATAGTGGCAAACAAAACTGATTTAAGGAAGTCTAACATCAGGAGAGTAGAGAGTGCTTTCCCACAATATGATGTTGTTGGTATTAGTGCTCACAAGGGAAAGAATATGGAGGAATTTTATGAGTCATTGTTTAGGCTCATATAAGAGGTGATTTAGATGTTAACTTTACAGTTTGTTCCGTATAGTGAAATAGAGGGCTTGGATTCAAAGTCTAGGATTGGAAAATTATTAGATATAGTAAAACAAAGCAAAATTGTTTTGATGCAGGGGAGATTAAAGCCAGAAGAGGAGACTTTGCTGATTATGGAGACAATGGCTCAAATAAAAAGAGAATTCAAAGGTGTTGAGATTTGCACAATATATCCTGAGGAAAAGGATTTGCAGTTTTTTAACAAAGTTAAAAAAGAGATGGTTAAATTTCTGATTGGTCACAGGGATGGCGTTACTATTATTGGACCGTCCAGCATTGTAAAGGAAATAAGAAGAAATCCAAACAAAGTTGAATTATTAACGATGCCAGGTGTTGGTGGTTTTTCATCTAAGAAGGTTACTAAAAATGCTTCTAAGAAAGGTAAGAGGAGAAATAGATAATGCCACACCAGTGTGTAAGATGCTCTAAGATGTATGAGGATGGATCTAAGGAGATTCTTACTGGTTGCTCATGTGGTGGTAAGTTTTTCTTTTTTATGAAGGAAAAATCAATTCAAGAAGCAAATAAATTTACACAGAGATTAAGTGAAGAAGATAAGGTCAGGATTGAAAAAGATGCAATGGATCTTATTGGCGATAGAACTGAAGATGAAATGTCTAAAGATTATCCGGTTGTGCTTGATCTTGAATCCATAAGAGTTTTGAAGCCAGGAAAATTTGAGATAGATCTTGTTGATTTATTTAGAGGAGAGCCTTTGGTGTATAAATTGTCTGACGGCAAGTATGTGATTGATATTGCTTCTACTTTTGAGTCTGCCGATAAAAAGTAATTTTCATGGTGGTTTTTTTAAGTTTTAGATTACGCTGATACTTTGTATATGTTATTTTTTCTGACAAACTTTTGATTCATCGGACAGGAACTGCTTCTTGGACAATACATGTATGACAAAAGTTTTTTAAATGGATATTCTATGTTTTGTGGCTGGCAAAAATGACAACTGATAACATAACTAATAGACATGGAAGACCAAGACACTCAGAAGAAATCATCTCTGATTTGGCAGAAATATTAATCCGCAATGATGAATGCTTTTTGGAAGGGATTCCTGAAAGAAGGACACACGTGGAGGAAATTGCACACATTGTCGGTAGATATGCTTTCGGTTCAGGCACATTCAGCCATGATGTACTTGCTCCTTATAGGAGAATACTGAGGAATTCCGGATATGGTGAGATTTCCCCTGAAGATTTAAGTGGGGATACCAGGATTTGAACCTGGATCTACCGGTGACTCCTTAATATCTGGAGCCGGCAACACTAACCGAGTTATGCTACATCCCCATAAGAGGTGATTTGAGCTATTTCATTTAAAAAGATAATGGAATTGCAATATCAGCCTATTTTAAACATTAATTAAAGCCTCTGTAGTATAGTATTACTTATAGGTAATGAAACATAGATTTATTATCGAAAGGTTTATATAACAATATTAACCGAATGATAGTAACAATCTCTAGTATGGGATAGTTATTATAATCCTTTAGGGGGGTTAAATTAAAAAATGAAAAAAACAAGACAGATGAAGAATTTAACATTCTTTGTTTTAGCGTTAGTAGCTGTAATCGGCTCTGCAATATCAGTTAGTGCAGTTGAGTTTAATGTTATTAATGTTAAAATTGATGGACAAGACATGGCAGGTATATCCAGCTATGATGTTGAAAGGGGCGACAGGATAGACATTTCAGTCTTGCTTGAAGCTTTGAACGATACAGATGATGTTATCATCACTGCAAGAATAATGGGTTATGAATACGGTAGTGTTATGGATTCTACTTCACAGTTTTCAGTTGAAGCTGGCAACACTTACAGGAAAACATTGAGCTTGATTATTCCTGATGATATTGATTCTTCAGAAGAATATACTCTTAGAGTTGATGTTTCTGATAAAAAAGATGAAGTCACACAAGAAGTAACTCTTCATATTGATGAGCAAAGACATGGTCTTCAGATTTATGATGTTCTGGTAAATCCGAGCAGCACAATAGCAGCTGGAAATCCTTTGTTTGCTACAGTTAGATTGATTAACTACGGCGAGAAAGAAGAGAACGACATAAAGGTTACTGTATCAATTCCGGCATTAGGTGTAAGCACCGTGAATTTCATGGATGAGCTTAATACTGAAATACAGGAAAGAGATGAAGATCATCTTAGAAATGACAACAGCGATCAGTTGGATTTTTTATTGAGAATTCCAGAAACTGCTGAATCTGGCACTTATGAGATGAGAGTTGATGTTGAATACAATAGGGGATTCAGTTTCTTAAGCCAATCAATGAATGTTAACGTTATTGGAGCAGAAAAAGAATCAGGGGTTCAGACTGTATTGAACAGCGATTCAAACTCTAAAGTAACAAATGCTGGTGAAACTGTTAATTACAAGATAATGCTTGCTAACCTTGGAAATGAGCCTGGCGTGTATACTGTACAAGTCGATGGCGTATCTACATGGGGAGAGGCTGGTGTACAACCAAGTTTCTTAACAATAATGCCTGATTCAACTGGCGAAGTGACTATAAGCATCACTCCATTTGCCAGTGAGGAAGATGCAAGTCATACATGGGTTGCAAGGATAATGGTTGGAACAAGCCCTCTGAGTGAAATGGTATTTACTACAAAGGTAGAAGGTGCTGAGGTTATAACTGTAGATGAAAAAGATACTTTAAAATCTGTACTCGCAGTAATCTTCGGGCTACTTGTTGTTGTGCTAATAGTGCTGGCTCTTTTAATTGCTTTTAGAAAAATTAAAGGCGATGAAGAAGAGAACTCTTCAGTTGAAGGACAGACCTATTACCAGTATTATCCAAAAAATTAACAAGGGGATTTTTAATCCCCCTTTTCTTTTAAAATAACAGAAAAACCTATAAACACCTATGTTTATACAGCCTAATGGATTTAAAATTGAAGGAAATCTTGGTGTTGTTGACTTATTGGTGCATGGACATGTATATCTAAACAAAACTTTTACTGGAATTAACCCACCATAATATTTATATAGCTGTAGTGCAACTTTTTTTTCTGTCAGAATGTATTTTCTAAAAAGAGGGGATATTTTTGTATAAGAAGTATGTGACCAAAAAAGGGAGGAAATCCGGGCCTTATTATTATGATAGCATAAGACTGCCTGATGGAAAAATAAAGTCAGTTTATCTTGGTTCTGATATGAAAAAGGCAAAGAAAAAACTTTCTTTGTTGAACGAAGAACGCAATAAATCAGTTAAAAAAAGAAGTAGTGCAACTCTTTCAAAAGCCATGAATGGGGAGTCTTATCTGTTAAGAACAAATGTTAAGAATGGCGATGTGTTGCACAAGGATAGGATATTTTTTTATTCTGTTTTATTTTTAATGATGCTGGCAATTGTTGTTTCGGATGATTCTACATTTGGTTATATTGGAACTGGGCTTACTGTAAATGGACTGAGAGATATTTCCTATCTTGATATTACCGGGTCAGCTGTTAAGCCAGAAATTTTGACAGGAAATGTTATTCTTTTTGGGGATGCTGAGGAGAAATATCCACACTTTGTTAATTTTAGAATTAATGAAAGCGAAAATTATAATCTAAGTTTTAATGGCATTGAAAGACTAACTGGATTTAAAATAAGCGGAAGAGTTGCTTCTGAAGAAGGGGGAGTTGTAAAGCTATTTTTGTCTGATGTTAATTCCGGAGATACATTTCTTGCTTTTGACAGCGACAACCTTGGTAACGGTATTTTTAATTTTCTGAGTGGATTTGCTGTCAATGATATTTCCGGGATTCCTGCAGAAAGGGCAAAATACAACAAAAGTTATGGTGGCTTTGCAATTATTGATTCTCTTGGATACAGGGTTGATTATAAATTAATAGAAGATTTGGGAGAAGGATTTAGGATATCACTGCCAAAATCTATAGTCCGCGAGGTTAATCTGACAGGGAATTATGATGGGTGGATTGCCTATGAAGAGTATGATACTTTTGGAGCATTAGAACCAGAGAATATTACTTTTTTGAGAATATTTGGATTTGATTTCGGCGGAAAAAATGTTACAAACTATACAAATCTTGCATTTACTGCAAGCTCTGAAGGTGAGGAGTTATATGGGTGTAACTTTTGGGATTTTGAGCTGGGAATATGCCTTTCTGAATGGGAGTTTTTATTTGATGTAAATAGAACCAATTATACTGCATATGTAATGAATGAAGTTGTAGCTTTTGCAGAGGGCATATTTGATCCGAACAAGACAGATGTTGAGAAAATTGAAAAGCCAGAGGAGCCTATAACTATTGAAAGGGATGCTTTTTTAGACATGATATCTGCCATTAACATGAGCAATTATACTGTGAAATCTTTTGAATCTGAATGTAAAAATGCATGCCATATTAGGGAGATTCTTGGTAGCGAATTTGTGCTTAAGTTTTTTGTGAAAGATGCTGCTATTGAAATTCTTGGCATAGAAACTTCTGTTGTTAGTGATGAATATGATAATACTACATATTCTTTTGTGATATTAGATGACAATGGTATGAACATTCTCGGAAAACCAGCTAGTGATATTATTACGGATTCGCTTCCTATTATTAGTAAAACTATTTCTAGGAAGGATAAAAATGTTGAATTTGAAGAAGAAGTTGTGCAGCAACAGGTTGTGATTAATCAGCCAGTCAAATGGAAAAAGACAGTAATTTTAAACCAAACCACTTCTGGAATTGAGGTTGACTTGCCTAAAACTGCTGAAAACATTACCCTAAAAAAAATAATAAATGATGCACCCGAGGATGTAGATTCTGCAAAACTGCTCATTGATGGAGAAATGTATGAAAATCTGGATGAGATGCCGGCTAAAAAAACTGCTGATTTTTTGGGCAATACAAAATTAACGGGAATGGCTGTGGGTACTGCAAATGTCCCTATGGAAACAAATATTCCTGCTGAAGAAATAAAAACTATACTCATTGAAGACTTAGTGGATAAAATTGAAGTTGAGTATGAAACACCTGGTCCTACTGCAGATTTTAGAGATACTTCTTATGGGAAACAAGTAGTGTTATCGTCTGATATACAATATCAGAATGTTCTGTCATATGCAGAGATTCCTGAATTGCCTAAAAGTAGTATTGGGTTGTACAGGGTGGTCAGGGATGAAAATGGAAGCGAGGCAAGGATTAGCCATATCTATAATGCAAGAGATAATGATGGCAATGGATATATTGATATGATTGAGTGGATTGTGCCTGTATTGGGCAATGAAAGTGATACTTATGATATCATCATTGAAATAACTGAGGCATATCATCTTGATGAAAATTATGGATATATATCTGATATTTATAATGAAACAAAAGGGCTTGATGGCATATGGTCTGAAAAAATATTTAATAAGGAGTATGCAAGAGTTGTTTTCGAAAAAAATCTTACTGATGAGAATGATATTACATTTTATGCCAGAAACCAAGCTGGCTCAAATACAAAGGTAGATGTTTATTATTCCGGCTCAAATGAATTAATAGCATCATTTCCTGTAATAACATCTGAAGATTATTATACAATATTCTTAACTAACTTAGCTGGAATGCGAGATACTTTTGACTTAAAAATTAATAATCTTGATGGAGATGACAATGCTTATATTGAATTTGATTACATCGTTGATCCTTTCCAGTCTGAACCTGGCGGTGAAAAAGAGTTAACTGTCCAGGAATGCTATGGAAAAAATAGCGGAAGCACTGGTCTTGCTAATTTTATTCATCCCTGCAATGGAACTTATCCTGCTGCCTGTGGCACTCCTCCAAGTGGTGACTTATTGAGTTGTGATGATGGGAATACAGAACAAATGCAATATAGGAGGGCTGTTGCCGGCTTTGGAGGTGTTTTAATCAATGTGTCTAACTCAACAATAAATGACTGCCAAGCCGTTGGCGATGTATTTTTATGCTATGAAATGTGGGGGGATAAAGCATGGCCACCTGATAACGGATGTTTTATTGCTGTCGATGCAGATGGTGGAAGCAGTGGTAGTATAGTTACCACCACGTGTCCAGGAACAACTGTAAATCCTGGAGTTACATGCGCAAATGTTACTTCATTGGAGACGTGGACCTGCAATACTTTCTTTGGTTCTACTCCTGTGGGAGCCATTGCTGCAAATGAGGTGAGGGTTATTGCACCTGGCGCCCAGCCAAGTTTGTTAAATATTGATGTATTTTTCTTTAATGTTACATATACTCGGCAAAATGAACCGCCGGGAATTACCTTGAATGGACCGGTAAATGGTAGCAATTTTACTGAGGTTAGTGGCGTGAATGTGCTACTGAATGTTACTGTTGTAGATTCTGATGCGGATTTGATGACCGTTAGAATATTTGGAAGCAATGGAACAACTGGGGCTACAATTAATAATGATGACCTGATTTATTATAATGAGTCTATTGCAAATAATACCAATGTAACCTATACATGGAATACACCGGTATTAGATGCTGACGATAGCGCTACTGGAACTTTATTATTATTGCATTTTGATAGAAATGAGTTATATGGAGAAAATGATACTAATGTAATGAACTTTGCTGATCCTACGAAGAATGGAACGCTTGAAGAGTCTGGCGTGATTAATTTGACGATGGGCAAACTTGCTGGTGCTTATGATGGGAATGCAGCATCAACTGCGCGTGTAACTTTTGGAGATCAAGATGATTGGGTGGGAAAGAAAAATATAACATATGTGGGATGGCTTAATCCAAGGAGCACTGCTACAACTGATGGAATAATGGGTAAAAGGTCTGGTGGATTCCCGCAGACTGGCTTTACAATAGATAAAGTTAATGATAACTTTAGGGTTACTGTTAATACAGCTAGTGAGATAGATAATGATGCTTTCTTTTTTGCAGGTAAGTGGGTTCATTTTGCCCTAGTCTTAAATGATACAACTATGGCTCTTTATAAAAATGGAATTTTAGCTGATACATCTGTTGGTTATCCTAATCCTACTGAACACAATGTTCATTTTGAAGTTGGAAACACGCATCAGACTGGAGGAGGCCACACAGTTGCATTTGATGGTTTTATCGATGAGATTGCAATTTATAACAGAAGCTTAACTGCTGATGAGGTTATGGATGTTTTTAGGTTGAGGGGTGGAGAGTACAACTGGTTTGTTAATGTTACAAATTCCACAACACAAGGCACAGATATAGATACAACCAATGTCAGTTTAACTTATACATTTTTTGTTAATAGGGGGCCGATAGTTAGAAGTGTAAGCATATCTGACTCTGCAAACGTTACAACTATTTTGAACTGCGCATACAATGTTACTGATGACTTGTCTAACACAATACAGTCTGCCACCGTTTTGTTTTATAATGAAACTACAGTCTTTGACACATTTACTACGGGCAGTTTTAGTTCCGGGGAGATAAGCAGTCAGTCTTTAAGCGGTCCTGCTTTCCAAAGACATTTCCAGAATTGGAGCTGTGGATTAATGGCAGAGGATTTTCTGAGTAATGGCAGCCAATTGAATGCAACTCCAGTAAACATAACAAGTGTGGATCCTGGGGTACCTACTTTAGTATCTCCTGAAGATGGTGTTTTGGATACAAACAGAACCCCCGCACTAATATGGAAACCAAATGACACTTTCCAACATCTGCCTGCTGGGAATGATGCTGCGTGTATATCCACGCCAAGCAATTGTGTCAACACTTCTGATCCAGATAACGATGTCGTTACATATAGAATTAATATAACTGATATTAAACCTGGTGGAAGTGGTTCTGAGTTTAGGCTTGTTAATGTTATTGAGGATTTAACTAATTGTGATCAAAATGGAAATGGATTTTTGGATAGCGACGACAACTGCACATATGTTCTAGAAACTGGACTGATTTCATTTTTTGATAATGGAAATTTTTATAATTGGACGGTTAATGCGACTGATGCATACAATCAGAGTACTGCGCCAAATCCATATAGGTATAATCTTAGCATTTATGTTGCGATATTTATGCGTAATGATACGGTTCAATTTGTAGGGTTAGGTGTTGGTGAAACTAACAGTACCATGGAGTGCAAACTTACTGGTTTTTTTACGATCAATCCCCAATGTCCTGTTGTATTTGAAAATATTGGCAACGTTTATGTGGATGTTAACCTGACCGGGCCAGGAAAAAATTTATTTGACAGTGCTGTTTATCCCCACCCTAAGTCTGTGTTTAATTTTACTGTAAGAAATGATTCCCTAGGAGCAGATATTCCAATATACACCCAAGTTTCACCACCTGACAGTAGTTTGCCAGCAAATGGAACTAATTATACTATTCTCCAAGATCTTACTTATGTTCAGCCAGAGAACCCATCAATTCCTAAATATGTCAGGTTTGATGTGAAAGTTACAGTCCCAAGCGCCGAACTCCCCGGAAATAAAACTATGCCTCTCCCATTTACTGCTTATTATGCTGGATATGACCCTTAAAAAATATGAATGGAATATTGGAATGATTTTGATATTTGGAATTATGCTATCTGGATTTGCAAGCGGTCTGGGAATAACACCAGCAATCACTAATGTTGATTATTTTGAGGATTTTGAATATTTCGGACAGTTTAAGATAGTAAATACCCAAGGCTATCCAGTAGATGTTAATATTAAAATTAATGGGAATTTAGCCAGCTATGTTAAGATGGACAACCAGTTAATACATCTTGAGGGGAATGAAAAAAGAAATGTGCAATATAAGTTAAAACTTCCAAATGGAATTGTTAAACCGGGAAATAATGATTTGATATTTGTGGCTACTGAAACATTAGACGATTCTCTTAAGGGGACATATCTTGGTGCAAGCTTCAGCCTGGTTACAACCCTAAGCATTAAAGTTCCTTATGCTGAAAAATATCTTGAAACATCTTTCCGTGTCAAAGAAAGTGATGTGTCTGATTCAACTATTTTTATTATTGAGGCAACAAATGCAGGAAGTAAACAAATAAATAATATTTTTGCTGATATAGATATTAAGGATAATAATGGAAAAGTTATCGATTCGCTTAAAACTGACAGCATCAGCATAAAAGCAGGGGAAAGTAAAAATATTCTGATTCCGTGGACCAAAGGTGTTTTAGGGGATTATGTTGCAGAAATTACTGTAAATTATGATAATGAAAAAAATAAAATGGAAGAAAACTTTAGGGTGGAAGGGGTGAGGCTTGATATACAAAATATTGCAGTCAACAATTTTAAATTAGGGGAAGTTGCTAAGTTCGAAATAAACTTAAAAAATTTATGGAATGAAAATCTTGAGGTTGAAGGAGATGTTAAAATTTATGACGCTTATGAAAGCTTGATAGGAAATTTTAAAACATCAAAAGAGAATATAATGCCCAATACTGTTGAATTTCTGGTGGGATATTGGAACACAAAAGATGTGGATGTGGGGGCATATACAGCCAATATAACCCTTAATTTTTATGACAAACATTTTGAAAAAGGAGCCTATGTAGATGTTGCAAATGATGGGATTAAGATTAAAATAAATGATGAAGAAAATATTAACAATAGTAAATTCAATTCTGTCTTTTTAATTGTGGTCTTTATACTCATTGTAACTAACATACTGTGGTTTGCATATTTCAGAGAAAAATAACGTAATATTTATATAGGTTGATTATGCTATTATTCTTGTTATGGGAGAGAGATTAAAGAGGGAAGTAAAGAAAGAGTTGGTTTTTGTTCTATTGGTTTTATGCATGTTTGTTGTTTTGGTTGTTACATGGGGCATTCTTGATGCCGTTGATTCCATAACTGCAAAATCCGGAAGAGTATTCAGCAATATCCCGAGCCAGGGAAGTGGACAGGTTGCTCTGAGCATATTAAGTGAAGATAGTGTGGGAGATGGGGGATAATGAAAATAGGCGATAGGACATTAATTATTACTGGATTGTTAACACTGTTGATTACGCTTGGAAGCGTTACTATCATTCTTATGAAAATTGATGGTGTTGCCGGAATAACTGGTTTTGCTACTTCAAATGCCTCTATTGGTTTTGTTAATGTTACCATCTTACCAAGTGTGGCACTAACTCTTGTTGTTGATCATGTTAACTTTTCAAGTGGAACAATTGACAGTGTAGGCACCGCTATAAATACCAGTGATGGAGACAATAATGGTGATAATCCTGGGGGCTTTGATAATCCTGGGCCATTTAGATTGAGGAATGATGGCAATGTATATGTTAATGTTACTTTGAATGGAAGTACTCCGGCCATATTCTTTGGAGGTATTGCTGCAACTTCTGATCTTAACTATAGTTTTGCGACCAAGAATATTTCCAGCAATGAGCTATTTAATGATACCTGTGGGAATTATGATACTGGTGCTGGCATTGATTATTTCCATTATGCAAACTCAAGCGATACTCAACCATTTGGGATAACTATGAATCCAAATCACCAGATGGTCTGTCCTAACATGTCATATGTTACTGCAACAGATGAATTTAATGTGTCAATATTTTTGAATATTACTACTGCTGTTGCACCTGATGCCAATTACACTGATGTTGTTGAATTCTTTGTGACATCACTGGGGCATTCATGATTTAGTTAGCCTTATAAATATCGGGCGGTACGACATGATTATGGGAGAGAGGTTTTTATTTTTCTTGTTAGTTTTTGTTATTTTGTTGCCCATCACTAATGCAATTGGTTTATCACCTGATGTTACATACATTGCTTATGAACCGCTAAAAGAAGGAGATATACAAATAAGAGTTATAAATACTGTAAACAGCCCAATCGATATACTGCTTATTTTTGAGGGGGATATGGCTAAATATTTCAAGTTTATTGATGATGGTGAAGTTGTTCCTCCATTAGGGAGCAGAGCTTATACTATACATTATAAAATGCCTTATGAACCTGAAGCTCCAGGTGTGCACCAGGTTATTGTTAAGGTGAAAGAAGATTTGCCTGCTGGCCAGGGTGTTGCTGCTGTTTTAAGTGTCATATCAAAAATTTTTGTTGATATTCCTTTTCCTGAAAAATACATAGATTACAATGTTAAAACTGAGAATGTCAACATTGGAGAAAACATTGTTATTGAGTTTACACTAAACAGTAAGAGCGTAGAAAATGCATTTGTTGTGAAGCCTCTGGCTGATATTTATCAAGATAATGCTATAGTAAAAAATTTTGAGGGTGAATCTTTTGCACTGTCTGCGGGGAGTAGCAAGAGTTCAAATATTATTTTTAACAGCACTGAGATTGGTACTGGTAGCTATTTTGTCAGAACGCATATAAATTATGATGGGATAAACTCTATCGAAAAAAATTTCAGCTTAAATGTTGGCTACGAGGATATAATCGTTGTTGATTATACTAAGGTGCTGAGTCCAGGAGGCATAAAGGAGTTTTCATTGCTTTTAAAAAATGAATGGAATAAGCCTGTTGATGGAGTTTATTATGTAGCATACCTTGAAAAAAATGGTGTTCCTGTCACCGAAAGGGCATTTTCACACACAGTTAATTTTGGAGCGTTGGAGACTGTTGATATTCCAGTGTTCATCGATTTAAAGGATATTCCTGAAGGAAAATATGGTGTTGTAGCTGAAATACACTATGGAAATTTGGTAAAGCAGGAAAAGCTGATAGTAGACTTAAAAGAAGAATTTGAATTGACTACTGCCATGATAATTGCATTTATTGTTATTGTACTTATTGCTGCAAATTATGGATGGATAATGTTTAATAGGAAAGATAATAAAGAAGATGATAAGCTAGGGAGGTTGCTGGAAAAATGAACAAAAAAGGGATATTTGGCTTTATTTTTGTGTTTGTTATTATATTACTTATGATTATATCAATTGTAACCTTAGTTTACATAAAGAAGAATGTTGTGGGATATGTTGAATATGATGTTGATTATAATATCGGGAGTGTAGCAGGATTTAATCTTGATTCAGATGCTATTCATTTTGGAACAGTTCAATATGGTGTTTCCGCACAGAGAGATATAAAAATAAATACTGACAGGGATGCAGTCATAAGAATTTATCTGTACAATTTGGAAGATATATGGGTTGACAAGAATAATTTTCTTTTGCTTAGCAATGAGACAGAAACAGTTGAACTGAATCTTGAGGTAAAGGAAAATGCTGAGGAAGGTCATTATTCCGGCAAACTGAGGATTTTATACTTTGTTCCTTAAGGCAGAAATATATTTAATTGACAATAACGGTGCATAATCATGAAGAGGATGATCAAGGGGATAAGTGCCAGAGAGTTCCATAGGCAAATGAATATAATCTCTGTTCTTCTATTGGTGTGCTTGATACTGGTTATAATTACATCTTCTAAATATCTTGATAAATGGGGCGAGGAGGAGATTAGGAGATCGATTACAGGTGAAGCTTCAAGATATGGCGAAGTTAAGCTGACTATATTGGGTGCTTCTACAAATGAGACCAATGTTACTGATGCAACTGTCACCGAGGGAGCTTTGGAAGGATTTGTGCGAAAGGGCAAAAAGATAATATTGTTTGATCCTGAAAGCATTAAGATTGATATGCTGTATAAGGAAAAGAAAACCGTTGAAGTTAATGTTAAGAATGCTGCTAATTATTTACTGCCTATTAAATTTATAACAAACATAGGGAAATATCTTGCTATAAAGCCAGATGCTATTGCATTACCACCTGGAAAATCTGATACTATTAATTTAGTAATAAATGCTGACAGGGTTGGAACCATAATAGGGTATGTTGCAGGCTTTGGAGGTGTTGCTGCTAGCTATCTTCCTGTTGTGATTGATATCAGCTCTGAAAGGGCTCCAGGAAATTTATTTGTTGAAATCCTAAAAGAATTCAAGCTCGTTCCGTCTGGAAGCATAATCGTTGTTTCTACTGCGTTGGACGGATTTAATAATGACAAGCTAAACATTGTGTATACTATAAAAGATTTTAACAACAATGCAATAATGACTGCAAGTCAGTTTACTAACGTAAAAGATTCCATGAAATTTGACAAGACAATTGAACTGCCAGAGGATATGAAGAATGGCCTATATGTTGCTGCTGTTGAAATAAGATACAGTGGTCTTGTGCTTGCAAAATCAGATGTATTTGAAGTTAGCGATGCAATGCCGTCTGTGATGGAAAAGCCAAAATGGTATCAAAAGAGATATATTGTAAGCTTGACAATATTCAGGGTAGCTTTGGCAGGCATGATTATACTATTGATATGGGCATTTATTCTTTATAACAGGGAAATTAAACGGGCTTATGTGGAGAAACCAAGAAAATAATGTTAGAGCTTTAGGCTTACTACCTTGGATATTCCTGTTTCATGCATGCTTACACCATAAACATAATCTGCTTCTGTGATTACATTATCATTGTGAGATATCATAATATATTGTGCTGTCCTTGAATACTTTGCAACTAACTCTGCCAGGAGCTCTGAATTTTTCTTGTCGAGCGCCGCATCAACTTCATCCAGGAGATAAAATGCCATTGGATGATATTCCTGTATTGCAAAAATAAATGCCAATGCAGCCATTGTTTTTTCTCCACCAGAAAGAGATTTTATATCCAGGTATTTGTTTCCTGTAATTCTTACCCTGATATCGACTCCGCCTTCCAATGGGCTTTCCTTGTTTTCTAACTCAAGGCTTGCCTCACCTTTTCTTGAAAGTGCCATGAATATTCTGCTAAAATTTTTATTAAGCTCCTTATAGGTTTTCATAAATATTGATTTCTTGTTTGTCTCTATTTCTTCAATCATCTTAAGGACATCCTCTTTTTCTTCAGCTAATTTGTCTCTTTTTTCTATTAGCTTATTATACTCTGTGTGTATTTCTTCATATACCTCTAATGCACGCATGTTGACATTTCCTATCTTGCTAAGCATTTGTTCGAAGTTTTTTATCTCTAACTTTAATTGCTCTGCTGACAAGCCCCTTCTAAGTGATACTCCCTTAAATTCCTCATATTCAGTTTTTAGTGCTTCTATTTCTGCCTTTACCTTTGCCCTTATTATCGAGCAGTCATTTATTCTGTCTCTAACTGTCTTTTCCTTTTCTGCTTCAATGATTATTGATGACTCTAATTTTTGTATTGCTTCTGACATATTATTTCTTTCACTGAATAAATCCTTGTATGCCTTCTGGAATTTTGATTTTTCAGATTCCTTTCCTGAAAGTGCCGACTGCTGGTTTTTTATCAGCTCACTGAGAGTTTTTGCTTCTAAATCAAAATCCTCCAGCTCCTTGCCACTATTTTTTGTCAGCTGTTGAATCTTTTCCTGTTCTGGCTGGTAAATGTTTCTTATCTGAATGTCTATATTTTTTATTTGAGTATTTCTTTCTACAATATCTTCCCTCGTTTTTAGCCTTCTTGATTCAAGTGCTTCCATCTCATCCACCCCTCCAACTGTTTTTGAAGCGCTTTTGATTTTCTGTCTTTCAGCTTTTAATTTTTGCAATTCTAAATTAAGCTTCTCCATTGCTTTGCCAACTTCTGAGAAATCTGCATATGCAGGATTTGTTTTTAATGCATCACGTTGCTTGATTAATTCTGTTAAGCTTATTCCTGATGATGTTCTTTCATATTTTATAAGCCCAGCCTCTATATTTGATTTTATATCTCTCTGTTCTGTAATTTTATTTTCATTTTCTAGTTTTTTCTTTTCTAATATTGATTTTACTTTTGATAATTTTTCTATTTGTTCCGTTAATCTGTTTAAGTTTGATGATACAGATTTTTCCTGAAAACCCAATCCTATTCTCCTCGTTCTGTAGCCTCCAACCATGGCTCCTGAGACTTCTATGAGATCTCCTTCAAGCGTTACCATTCTTGATTTTCCTATGCCTATGTGCCGAGCCGTATCTATGCTTTCTACTACGATTGTGTTTCCGAACACATAAGAGAAGATATCCTTAAATCTTGGATCAAAGTCTATAAGGTCTACTGCATTGCCATAAATTCCAGCCCCTTTTGCATTTGTGAGTGGTCTTGATTTTATCTTATTCATTGGAAGGAATGTTGCTATGCCTGCTTTTGAATCTTTTAATGTTTTTATGCAGTCTGCAGCAACTTTGTCATCTCTTACTACTATTGATTTTGTTCTCGGTCCAGCTGCAACTTCCAATGCTGTTGAGAATTTTTTATCTACTTCTCCAAGTTCGCTTACAGTTCCAAATACACCTGGGTTTTTTAGTGACTTTATTTTTTTTATGGCCATGTCAGCTTCTGCAGATACCTTCATGCTTGATTTTTGGGTTTGTACCCTGAATAATTCTTCATTTGCTTTAGAATAATCCTCTCTTGCTTTTTTTAACTGTGTGAATAAGAATGTATCCTCACTCAGATTTTTTTCAAGTTCTTTTGTTACTCTGTCAATATCTTTCTTTAATTGCTGCATATTTGAAGTCTTTTCCAGCTTTTCAACAGAAGATATCTTTTCATTTAAGGCGCTTATATCAACATCCAGCTTGAACTTTTTTTGCAACAGCTCCTGATTTTTAATTTGCAACTCTTCATATAATTTAATCTTTTCATCCAGTACAGATTCTATTTTTTCTAGCTCTAAATTTGAAGATATTCCAAGTTTTCCCTTCAGCTGGCTTATTGATTGCGACTGTTTCAATTCCTTTTCCTTTAGAAGTGTTATTTCCTTTGCCAAGCTGTTCTTGCTTTCTTCAAGATCTATTATGGTCTTCTTTGTGTCTTCCAGAGAGCTTAATAATTGTTTTTTTCTTTCTGCTATTTTTGTTAGCTCATTTTTGCAGGCTGTTAATCTTTCCAAATTTCTTGCCAAATCGGTTTTTAGTTTTTCAATATCATCCTGAATTGTTATCGCTTCTTTTTCTCCTTTTTCTTCAATATCAGAATTGATTTTTTTTAATTCCTGCTTTTTTTGTTCTATTTTCTTTCTTATTTCCTCTGTTTTTATATCAAAATTTTTGATTATATCTTCCTGTTTTTTTATTTTTGATTCTGTTTCTTCCAGCTTTGTTTCTTTTTCCTTTATCTGCGTGTGAAGGTATGTTGCCTTGTTGCTCTTTATGTTTCCTTCAAGATTCTTGTATTTCTCAGCTTGTTCTTTGTCTTTCTTTAATTCCCTTAGATATGTCTCACGTTCCTTTAGGATTATTGTTGCATCATTAAGATGTGATTCTACTTTGTTCAGCGATATCATTGCCTTTGATTTTTTATCTTCAAAAATTGAGATGCCTGCAATGTCTTCTATAAGTTCCCTTCTGTTTTCTGCCCTCATTTCCATGAAGCGAACTATGTCTCCCTGCAGAATTATGTTGTGGCCATCAGGATCTATCTTTGCAGCTGCCAGGAGCTCAAGGATTTGTTGTCTTGTCATAACATTGTCATTTATTTTATATACTGAATTTCCAGTGTCTTTTATCACTCTTGTAATTTTTACTTCTTCAGAATCTATTGGGAATTCTTTTTCCTTGTTTGTAAAAACAATTGATACTTCTGCTTCCTTTAATGCTGATCCTTTTTTTCCACCGTTGAAGATAAGATTAGAACTCTTTTCCGCGCGCATTGATTTTGCTGATAATTTGCCCAGAACGAAACAAAGACCGTCCATTATATTACTCTTACCAGATCCGTTCGGACCTATGACGCAGTTAAAATCCGGTCCAAACTGTAAGTCCAATGATTTAGCAAAGCTTTTGAAGCCCTTTAGATGCATGGATTTTATTATTGCCACTGTGAACACTCTTTTAACTGTAAAAGGTATATATTTTTCTTTTATAAATGTTATTGGCGTTTCAGATTTTATCTTTTTTGAAATTATAATTCTCTTGATTTTTAACAGTCTTTAATGGCTGAAAAAAAGTTTTAAAAACAAAGGTTTATATATGGGTTACTATTAATATATTTTGAGGTGCGTAATTAATTGGAAGGGAAAAAGTTAATTGGTCTTACGTTTGCTGTTTTATTTGTTGCCTTTATATCTAGCTATTTGGGTTCTGGTGCTACTGGTGCTGCCACTACTAATGATTGTTCTTTTATTAGCATTAACCCGGATGATATTGATGAAGATTACAGGTATTTTTTTGACCTGATAACTGGAAATATTCAAAATGGAGTGACATACAGGGGTGAAGTTTATCATAATTATATAAATAATAATAATAATAAGTGCAGTGTTTTTTACTGCAATGACCATGATAAAAAAAGAAAGAAGAATGTTCCTGCAAGTGAGTGCAAAAATGCACCTGTTGTTGGAAGAGGAATAATAACCTTGTATCCCGCTAATAGAAGTGGGTGTGTTGAAAGCGAGGAATATGCTACGATGGGCAATGAAAGGAGTGAGAATAGCTGTGTAGATGAGATTGTGTTGAATAAGAACGTTTGTGTTAATAGAAATGAGATGGATGTCGAGAAGGTTGTTTGCACTGGTGGATGTTTAGATACGGATGATGGTGCTAAGTGCAACGCTGCAATTGCTTTTACTAATTCTACCCAGTGTATGGATACAGATGGGGGAGTTAATCCGAATGTTCCAGGGGAGATATTTGTTAATGGCAACAGCGTTATTAAAGATACTTGTTATAGTGGAAATAATGGCACTATTGAGAAAAAATTAGTTGAGCTTTCCTGTGGCAATAGTGTAGTTGAAGGTTCTATAGAAAAATGCCAATATGGCTGGACATGTGCGGAAGATGATACTGGTGCTCGGTGTTATGATGCCGGTGTAGATTCTCCATCAGATATAAACTGCAGAGTTGCAGAATCTTCAGGAAGAAATAAAAGGGTGGTTGCTACTTGTGATCCAGGGTATACTTTGACAGGAACAGGATATGACAGCAAGGGTAATGAAGTACCAAATGCAGTTGAACCAGATATGGAAAAGAACAGAGTTGTCTGCAAATATGATGATGATAATAAGTACCATGGTTGTAGTGCAATCTGTTGCAAGACTGTTCCTAAATAATTAGAAGTCTGTTAAACTTTTTTGTTTTTTGCTGTTTGTTACTCTTTTGTAAGTTGCCCATGTTTTCCTGAAAATTTTATCATATTTGCTATGATTTTCTTTCAGAAATTCTTGTGTGGTTGGGTCGCTTGGGTAGCCAGAGCCGCAGTTTCCATACTCTGTTTTTATTTTTTCTATCTCCCTATCTCTGATTACCTTTGCTAATATTGATGCTGCTGATACTACTGGATATTTTTCATCTGCCTTATGCTCTAGTTTTAGGTCTGCTTTTACTTCTATATGTTTTTTTAAGAATTCTTTGAATGCAGGGATGTTATTGCTTGGAGCGTCTATGATTGCCTCATCCGGTTCCAAAGAATTTATTATTTCTGCAATTTTTAATCCTTCCAGCCAGTTTAAGTTTAAATCGGGATTATTTAATGCTGCATCTATTTCTTCCGGTTCAACTATTAAGATTAAATATTCTGATATTGCTTTTATTTTTTCAAATAAATCTTCTCTTTGTAGTTTTGTTAATTGTTTAGAATCCTTTACTTTAAGCTTTTTTAATAATTCTAAGTTAGATTCATCTACCATGACTCCGGCTATTACTAGTGGACCTATGAGTGGACCCCTTACGGTGAGAAAAGAATCTCTTTACTCATTTCCGGCTTCGTCCACACCACAAACTAGCTTTTTTCCTTCCATACTTCTAATCCATTTTTTGTCTGTGTTTTTTACTAATCCTTCCTTTTCTAGGTTTCTTAATCGCCTGCTAATTACTTTTCTTGATTTGGAAAGATATTTAAACATTTAGCCTTAATTTTTACTTGTGAAAAAGGGAAAGAGGGATAGGGCTGAAGTTTCTCATCGTAATGATAGCTTTAGGAGACATCCTGTTATTGTTTCAGTGATATTAACTGCTTTCTTTGGTGTTTTTTTGTTTAACATTATTGATTCTGGCGATGTTAAGGATATTCAAGGTTTAGAAATACAAGGAATGGCTGTTTCAAATAGCCTGCAGAATGAAAATAAGATAACTGGACAGTCATGGGCTGGCGATGCAAGTGCACAGTATAGTCCTCTTTATTTTACTTCTGAATTTTATAGGTTTGATGAACAACAAAGAGAGATATTGGGTCCAAATTTTGAGAGAGATTTTGATGAAAGGTTTAACAATTATAAAATTGATCTTAGTGCATTGAATCCTGATGAAGTTGAAAGATTGAAACGTGACATGGTTCAAAGAATTTTGGAAGGAAAAGAGGTGCAGCTTGTTTGCATTGATACTAGTGAAAAATGTTATTTAAATTTTTTAGGCTGATGATTTAATGATGAATATAAACTCTGCTGGAAGGTGTATCATTTTGTTTTTAGCTGTTACTTTTATGTTGCTTTCTTTTACTGATGCGCAATCGAATAATGTTATTTGTACTGGCGAAGAATTTCCTCCAATAGATATTGACAATCCTAGAAATTCAGAAGAGCGGAGTATTATTTATGAGTTATTTAGAACTGCTGACAGGTACTATATGGCGGTTACTGAGAATCCTGGAGGAATTTCAGCTTGGGTTGTTAGGCAGGGTGCGAATGCGGCTGTTCCTGTACCAGGGTCTGGATTTATAGTGTATATTGGAGATAAAGGCTGGAAAGAGCTTGATAGATATTTAGATGAAGAAAGTAATTCAGTTGTTGGGATGATATTGGGCTGGGCTGGAAAGGTGATATGTACACCTTCCCATTGGATATATATTGGGGAAGAAGCTGCAGGGAATTCAGTTGCTTCCGGAGTTAATAGTTTCCTTTATCCTTGTGCGAGAGGAAATCATCAAATACCTGATGAAGAAGAAATGGATGTTGGGAAGATACCATTCGGCATGTCTAGTGATCAGGTTGATGAGTATTATTGTAGTCAATATTCTAAGTGTCCCTATGATGATCAGTCATGCAGACCAGATACTGGTTTTTGTGAGTGTATTTCTGACACGCCAGTAACTTGTGGCAATGGTGTTGTTGAAACGATTAATGATGAACAGTGTGATCCACCTGGTAGCAGTTGTACTGGTTTTTTTTATGGTGATGTTCCTGCTAGATGTAATAACGATTGCAGATGCATTCCTACTGTAATTACAGGTGGTCAACCATCAAGTTCACTCACACCAGTTAAGAATCCTTTTGGAACCGATGGACCGATTACGTCGCCGTCAACTTGTGGCAATGGTATGAGAAATCCTGGTGAAGAATGTAACGAACCTGGATTAAGTTGTTCAAGGGAAGAAACTTGTGTTATCAGCACATGTAAATGCATTCCTAATGAGGATTATACTGGCATAAATCCAACGACCCTACATCCAGATGATGAACCAGATATTAATCCAACTGGGCCAAGTACTGGTGCTGGGCAGACAGTTTCTGCTCCTGTTCCGTGCGGTTCTGGTGAATTTGGGCAAGGTGATGTTTGTCAGGCACCTGGAAATTGTAAGGAAGATGAGTATTGTGCAACAAGCTTATGCGTTTGTAGAAAATTCCCTCCTGGAGTAGTGCCTAATGAACCTACAACACCACCTCCTGATAAACCAAAAGTAACTCCTACACCTCCTGGAACTGGAACTGGTGGACCAACTACAAGGGGAGTTGGATATTGCGGAGATGAGGTTATCCAACAGCCAAACTCTTTTGGTGTGTATGAACAATGTGAGTATGATCAAGTTGCTAGTTACTATTGTGAAGAGGGAGAAAAATGTGATTACTGTGAATGTGTGGATGATCCTGATTGGAGACCAACGGTTACAATAACTCCTGGTGGACCTGGAACTGATACTGGCGGACCTTATACACTTCCATCTACAAGTTGTGGAGATGGTATAATACAAAATCCTAATGATCAGGGTCAATATGAAGAATGTGAACTTAATGCAAACTGCCAAATATCACATGGTTCTGGTTGGGAATGTATCTCATGTGTTTGTCAAGAAAGAGATGATAACCCTACTACTACTATAACTCCTGGTGGTAGTCCTAGAAATACTGGCGGACCTGGAAGTGGACCAGGCGGTGGCGGAGACAAAGAAGATGCATACTGTCAGAGTAATGGCAAAGCACCAAATACTGAACAGGATGGAAGCGGAGATGACATAAATAATTTTAATACAAATGATTATGTGTGCATTCCTACAAGTTGTCCTGGTGACAAAGAATGTAATGATCAGTGTAAATGCCCGCCTGTTGGAGATCCTCCAAAGGTTACTGGATCAACCTCTCCTGGTGGAAATTCTCAGGGTACAGATGCTTCTAGAAGTGAAGATTACTCTAATGATGGTTCGAGTGATTTCTTTAATGTATTTGAGGGTGATGCTGGAACTAATGCGGGCAGGGCGTGGTCTAATGTAATGAGTGCTCTTATAGATTTCTTTGGGTTTTAGGTTATATTTATATACTTTAATGTATATGTTATAAATATGGGAATTATTGAAAATGTCAGGAATGTTGGATTGGTTGGGTTGTTATCTTTAACATCTTGCGGAGCCTTATCAGAGAAAGTATTATATCCAAATTTAGAGAAGAGAAACCATTCTGCAATTTATCATGGAGATATAAATTTAAACCACCCCGTAAATATTATAGGTGAGCCGAAATTTGTTGAAAGGGTAAAGCATATTCTTGATAAATTATATGCTGTTGATAAAAACAGATATCATAAGGTAATTAGTTATGTTAAGGTTGTTCATCACACAGGACACTCCAGCTTTGATGTTAAGACAGGAATATTTACTGTTGGAAGCAGGTTTACTGATGATGTAGATGATATTATCTTTGATATGTCCGATTTTGTCCATGAGGCATGTCATGCTGAGTGTTATGAAAAAGGTCTTTATTTTAAGGGCATGATTGGAGAGGGCAGGGCAATTGATGAACAGAATAGGTTTCTTATTGAACAAAACTGGCATAATGGAGTTATTGATAAAGAAAAAACTCTGGCAACTAGATATTGGGAAGATAAAAATAGAATTGATTGATATCTAATAATTAAGAAATATTGATTATGTAAACTTAAATAAGAGTATTTATAAAGGTGGTACTGTTCTTATTTTTATGGGAGAGAAGGTTGATAAAAGTTTTATTTTAACCGTTTTATTAGTGTTGGTTGCTGTTGCATTTGCTGGTAGTTTTAATTCTCCGACTGGTAAGTTTTTTAATTTTTTTAATAATGATGGGAATGACATAGATGATAAGATTGATGAGTTTTTTGATGGAAATCTTTTTTGGGATGGATGGTATATATTTACTGATTATTTGTTATACAAGCCTGTCAAGGTAGGTGGGGGAATTTTTGGTGGTGGTGAAAATGTTTATCCTCCAAGATGGGATGATCCAATTATGCTCCATATTAGAAAGAATATGATTCAACTTGTTGGTCCTTATTATGGTATTGATGGCAGGCATAATTACGATGGAAATTTTGGCAATTTAAATTTCTGGGCTTATGGATCTTTTATAGATGGGGATGGAGAACCTGATGGAAGTGGAGCTGCTCCTTGGTCTGCATATGGCAGTGGTTTGTCGATGAAGAGTACTGCTAAAGCACTTAGCAAGGCAAAAATAGAATCTGCTGAAAATAATAATAATTATAAAATTTTAGCAAATGTGCTCGACGATTATAAAAAGAAATATGCAAATGCATTTCAGATATGGGCTAAGTATCATGGCGGAACTAAGGCTACTACTAAGTATGATATTCCTATGCTGTGCAATGGTGAAAATAAAATTACAAAAGAAGAAATTTTAGCAAATGGTCAAACTTGGGCATGTGTTGATAATTGTCCTTTGGGTTTTACTTGTGGAGATACTGAAAGTTGCAATAATAACTGTGTTAAAGATGATGACAGCGGGACAGTAACTACCACTGTTCCAACTGGTAGCACAACTACTAAAGAAGAAGATGGTCCTACTACAGCTCCTGGTGGTGGCGGAGACAAAGATGATGCATACTGTCAGAGTAATGGCAAAGCACCAAATACTGAAGAGGATGGAAGCGGAGATGATATAAATAATTTTAACACAAATGAATATGTATGTATTGATACAGATTGTCCTGGTGACAAGGAATGTAATGATCAGTGTAAATGCCCGCCTGTTGGGGAACCCCCAAGAACAGGTTGATAGTAATGTTTATAAATATCGGACTAAATATATTATCGTTGGGGATTGATTGTGGGATATAAAAAAGAGTTGTGGGTTATTGGTATTATTGCCTTTTCATTTTTTTATGTTTCTATGCAGAATTTTAATTTTGGTGTGACTGGCATGGTTACTGGTGCTGATCCTAGTGGTGCTGGTGATGGTTCGGGAGCATGTGTTCCAGATCATACTGAGATAACTTCTTGTCCGTCAGGATGTGATGAGGGAGAGGAATCATGTGGAGGAGGAACCGGTGGAATGGCATGTGCAGCTGCTGGATGTACAGTATGGAAACTTCTGTATCAAGATTTTAGACAGTGTGGTCGTGAGAAGATTGTGGATCTTCCAGCGATGGCAAACAAGGCGAACTGTGCTTATTGTGCAACCAATACTAAATCTGGGGATATGGCATGTGCAAACACATTGAAAGATTTGAAAAAAAAGGTTAAGGATGGTCATGAGATAGAATCTGGCGGATCTGTTACATGGAGTGGTGGGGGTCAGGTAGGAACTATGACACAAAATGGGGCGCGTGTTACTGTTCATACAGGACCTATATCGAGAGCGGTTAAGGGATTTAAAAACACAGTTTGGATTGTAGCGAGGAATGGGTGATTGGCAATGATGTTTAAAAAAGTTTATTTGTTTTTGATGGTTTTTATATTTAGCTCTATTGTTTTTTATAATTTAGAGGTTTCTTCACAGAATATTGCTGGAAATGTTGCTGTTGCATCTCCAGGCGGTAGAACAGAGGGAGGAGGGGTGGACTGTACACCTTGTTTCAAGGATACTTGTAATGGTGGAAGTGTTGAACTTTGCAAGCGAGAATGTAAGGTTGATGATATAGGCACAATATGGGAGTTTAGTGGAAGTAGGAACTGTCATGGACCTTGTGTGATTGGCGGGGGAAAGCCATCTGATACAGGTATGGGAAATAATGATATATGCCTTAGGGATTTTGATAAAAGATGTGAGGATGGCGATAAGAGTTTTTGTATAACTGGTCATGAAGGTGGTGGGGAGCTAATCGAGTGTGTTACAAACAGTAAGGGCAGGTATACTGTCAAGAAATGTGATGATAATACCGCTGGTGGTCCTGCTCATTGTGATGAAGCAACTGGAGAATGTGTGCAGGATATTGCTTAATGGTCGTGGTGAAATAATGAACAAAAATAAAACATTTTTTTGGATGGCGGTTGTGCTAGGTATGATGTTTATGTTTAATCCACAAATCCAAGGCAATTTTTCATTTATAGATGGTGTTTTTAGGTTGTTTGATTTTTCAGATGAGCCAGCTAATATTGCACCTGGAAGCAATACTGGACAAGCTAGTGGCGGTCCTTCTGCATCTTCTCCTGGTAATAAGGATGATGGTGGAACTGTTCCCCCTATGTGTTGCGATCCAGATGAGGAAAAGAAAAGCTGTAAGGGAAGCAGTGTTAAGTCCTGCACATTAAAGCAGTGTGCTCTTGATAGTGATGGGGACGGAGCACCACCTACTGGTTATTATTGGGAATTGAGTGCATGTGAGAACGGCTGTGTAGACAGTGGTGAAACTGCATGGTGTTATGGGGAATATGATTTTGATGATATGTCAGAATTTCATGGTTGCATATACCATTCTGATGGAACATCTTCATCTGTTAATAAATACCCTGGTGATGATACAACTTATACCCAAGATTGTGCTCCAACACAGCAAGTATGCGTACTTGGGTCACCAAACACACAATCAGGCTGTGCTTAATTTTTTAATGTCACCCATATTCTTTGCCATACTTAATTTGTTCCTTAACTGTGCACCATGGGAAATTCCCTTTGTGAAATCCATGCAACGAAGTTTTATTAATTTAAAATTAGTTTCTAATTTGAGATATTCATCAAAAATTTTTAATTTATCTTCTTGAGATTGTTTCAGAATTTCTCCAGTTTTAAAATAGCGGTTAATTTGCTTAAAGATAAATGGATTGTTTCTTGCAGCACGCCCTATCATAATATAATCACATTTAGTTTCATTGAGCATCTTTTCAGCAGAAATTGGATCTGTTACATCACCATTGCCTATTATTGGTATGGATAAATTTTCTTTGAGCTGTTTTATTAGATTCCAGTCAGCATTTCCTGAATAACCTTGTTCCTGTGTTCTAGCATGAATAGTTATGGCTGAGCAACCAGCAGACTCCATTAATTTAGATAATTTCAATGCTTCTTCTTTCTTAAATCCTGAACGCATTTTAACTGTAATTGGCTTTGGGATATTTGCAGTCAAAGAGGATATTATCTCTTTTATTTTATCTTTTTCTTTTAGCAATGCTGAGCCGTAGCCTTCACGAACTATTTTTTTGGACGGACAGCCCATGTTTAAGTCTATAACATCAAAATCTTTATGCAATTTTTTGGATGCGTCAATTAGGATGTCTGGATTTCTGCCGAATAACTGCAATCCTACAGGGGAGTCATCTGGAGAAGTTTTTGCTAGATTCAAAGTTTGCGGGGAATTTCTAGTGATTGCTAAAGCTGATATTTGTTCAGTATATGCCATAGAAGCACCATATTTTCTACAAAGTAATCTAAATGGCAATGATGTGACTTCTGCCATGGGGGCTAAAATTAATTTGTTTTTTAATTTTGGGAATTCCATGATTTTAAATAGAAATTTGGTGATTATAAGTTTTTTTAAATATTCGGAAAGTTTTGCATAAACTGCATTTACTGTATAAGCTGTGATGATCTTTAAATTAGAGTTCTTTTAGTGTTAATATGAAAAATATTAATATTATAAAAAAAATAACTCCTGAACTGGCTTATATCTGTGGTGTTTTAGCGGGAGATGGTAGTATCAATATCAGAGAGGAAAAAGGTGATTATGAGATTAAATGTGTAGGAAATCCAAAAGATGAAAAGGAATATTATCAGCAAGTTGTATTTCCTTTGTTTTTTTATCTCTTTGGCTTGAATGTTAAACCAAGATACTTTGATAAAAATACAACATATGGTATAAGAATCTGGTCTAAAAATTTGGTAAAATACCTTACAGAATATATTGGACTTCCCTCTGGTAAAAAATACGATTTTTTAAAAATCCCATTGATATTTTATCACGATAAAAAATTGATAAGATATTTTATCACTGGTTTATTTGATACTGATTTTTCTATAAGCATTGGAAAGAATGATTATCCTCGCATAAGGGGTGTTTCTAAAAGTGAATGTTTTATCAATGAGATTATTGATTTTTTATGGAGTGATGGTTTTGTTGTTAGTAAATTTAAAAGAGATTACTATGATGGTAGGGTTAAGAAAAATCTCGTTAATTATGAAGTTTGCCTGTCTGGTCGTAAAAATCTAAATCTCTGGATTAGAAACATAGGAACATTTCATAATAGGCACATCAAGAAAATAAAAATAGCGGAGAGAGGATTTGAACCTCTGACCTTTACCCAAGCCTTTATATCTTGACTTTCCGGGTGTCTCTGGTTCCGTTAGGATACCTTATGAGCCTTCCGCAATTCTTCGGATTAATCTAACCTAGGAATTTCGACGGACACTCCTAACTGTCCTACCCCGCTGGTTTAGAGGAATTCTGTTGTGTTTTTAAAGCTTGTTGAATTGGATAAATGCGGATGTTATTGATTAAATCTAAAAATATCAGATTGAATGTTAAAATACGCTCAAATCAGCAAAAAGTTGCTTCAAAACATTTAAATAGGGTGGTTTTAGGTTATTCATAACCGATTAAGTTCAAACGGAGGAAAAAATATGCAAGGTACAGTAAAGTGGTTTAAACTACAGAAGGGCTATGGCTTTATCTTAGGCGAAGATGGGAATGAATATTTTGCTCATCATACAGCAATACCTGAGGGTGTTGTGCTAAATAAAGATGATAAAGTTGAATTTGAGCCTTCTGAGTCTGAAAAAGGCAAGCAAGCTAAGGACATAAAAGTTGTTGGCGTTGCTGAAAAATCTGAAGAAGATCCTGAACAAGATTCTGAAGATGATTATTCTGAAGACGAAGAGTAAATTAAAGGTAAAATTTCTTTTTTATTTTAAAGATATTATTAGCGTGAGCTATTTATTTTTTAATTTTTAAATAAATCTTTGAGGTTTGTGGCTTTAGATGTTAATTTTTTGAATTCATTCAGGAAATCTGGTTCTAGTTTACTGAATAAAATTTCTGGCTTATTTATTTTTTTTATTTCTTTTGAAAAATCCCATGCAATATTTTTTAGATTTAGAAATTTAAATATCCTTTCTGATGTTGACGGCATATATGGATAAGATACTATTGCCAGAGATTTACAGAGATTAACACATAAATAAATTATATCTTCCGCTCTTTTTTTATTTTCTTTTAAGACAATCCATGGCTCTTGATCATTGAAGTATTTGTTGCCTAAATCTGACAATAAAAGTATTTCATGGAATGCGTGACGCAGTTCTAATTTTTCAAGTAATGAATCTATTTTGCTTATTTTATCATTTATTTCATTTTGAAATATTTTATCCTCTTTTGTCAGTGTTTTTGGTTTTGTTATATTTCCATCTAATTTGTTATATGCAAATGTTAATATTCTATTGATAAAATTTCCAAAATTTCCTATTAAATCCGAGTTTATTCTTGATTCAAATTCTGACCATTTAAATTCTGTATCGCCTGTTTCAGGTATCACAAATGTAAGATATGCCCTTAGTATATCTGGATTGATATTTGAGCTTGGCAGGCTACCGCAGAAAATTCCTCTTTTGTGTGTCTTTGAAAATTTTCCACCCTCATAATTCAAATATTGCAATCCTACAACAT